>DATDLP010000057.1:0-11265 GCA_036519255.1 Croceibacterium sp. | reverse complement strand
ATCGGCTCGGCGCGTGCCTACAACATCGGCGGCAAGCACCGGCACACCCCGGAGATCGCCCAAGGCCTGCGCAAGGTCACCGACAAGCCGGTCACGCTGATCATCAACACGCATTCGCACGGCGACCACGTCGGCTCGAATTCGGAGATCAATTCCGGCGGCAACATTGCGGTCGTCGCCCAGGCCAACACCTCGCGCCGGATGGCGACGATGCCTAACGTCGGCCCCGCGGGCAGCACGTTCAACGACCGGCTCACGCTTGGCACCGGCGCCGACCGGATCGAGCTCCACTGGTTCGGTCCCGGCCACACCGACGGCGACGCGTTCGTGGTCTTCCCGGCCGAGCGGGTCATGGCCTCGGGCGACATCTTCCAGATGCTCGCGATGCCGCGCATCGACCGCAACGCGGGCGGGAGCGCGCTCGGCCTGCCCGAGACGATGGCCAAGGCGCACCATGGGATCGGCGGCGTCGACAAGGTGATCGACGGCCACGGCACCACGGTACACGACTGGGCCGCGTTCGGCCGCTACGTCGCTTTCACCCAGGCCTTGGCCGACGCGGCGCGCAAGGCCGAGCCCAACGGCGGCACCGCCGAGCAGGCATTGGCCGCGCTCGAGGCCGACCCCGCGAGCAAGCCGTTCGTCGACGATGCAGTGCTGCAAGGCGCCCGCGGCCGCGCGCTCGGCGGGCTCACTACCGCGCTGCAGGAGCTGCGCGGCGAGCCGCCTGCACCACCGCCGGCTCCGGCCGCGCGCTAAGCTCCCTCATTAGAGAATTCCGTTCGTCCCGAGCGAGTGTGTGAAAGGGAGCGGGGACGTCCCGCTAACCCAGCGTCACCACCCGCTCCGCCAGCCGCTCGACCTCGGTCCGGTCGTGGCTGACCAGCAGGATCGGGATCTTCAGCTCGTCGCGGATTCGCTCGACCAGCGCCATCAGCGCCTCGGCCCGCTCGGCGTCGAGCGAGGCGAACGGCTCGTCGAGCAGCAGGAACCGCGGCGCCGCCAGCAGCGCCCGCCCGATCGCCACCCGCCGCATCTCGCCGCCCGACAGCGTCGCCGGCCAGCGCTGCAGCAGGTGCCCGATGCCGAGCAGCCCGGTCACCTCGTCGCGCGTGATCCAACGATCCGCGAGCTGCGCCAGCCGCTCGCCATACGCGAGATTGGCGCCGACCCGCAGATGCGGGAACAGCCGGAAGTCCTGGAACACGTAGCCTGCGCGGCGCCGCTCTGGGCGCAGGTGCACCCCGGTCGCGGACTCGAACAGCGTCCTGCCGGCCACAGCGATACGCCCGCGGTCGGGCCGGATCAGTCCGGCGATGCAGTTGAGCACCGTGGTCTTGCCCGCGCCCGAGGCGCCGACCAGCGCGGTCAGCGGCGCATCGGAGGCGAACGCCAGGGCGACGTGCCGCTCGCCAACGCGGTGGTCGAGCGAAACCTCAAAGGACATGCGCGCGGCTCCCGGCCGATCGCCGCACGAGCAGCTCCGACACCACCAGCGCGGCGAGCGACAGCGCGATCGAGATCAGCGACAGCCGCGTCACCAGCGCCTCGCCGCCGGGCACCTGCAGCCCGCTGTAGATCGCCAGCGGCAGCGTGCGCGTCTGCCCGGCGATGTTCGAGGCGAAGGTGATCGTCGCGCCGAACTCGCCGAGCGAGCGCGCGAAGCCGAGCATCGCCGCGGCGGCGATGCCGGGCGCGCTGAGCGGCAGCGTGATCGTCACGAACGCCCGCCAGCGGCTCGCGCCGAGCGTGCGCGCGGCGTCGACCAGCCGCCGGTCGACCGCCTCGATCGACAGCCGCATCGCCCGCACCATCAGCGGCAGCGCCATCACCGCCGCCGCCAGCGCCGCGCCGGTCCAGCGGAACACCAGCGTGATCCCGAGCTGCGCCTCGAGCCAGCCGCCGATCGGCCCGTTGCGCCCGAACAGCAGCAGCAGCAGCCAGCCGGTCACCACCGGCGGCACCACCAGCGGCAGGTGCACCAGCGCGTCGAGCAGGATCACCCCGGGAAACCGCCGCCGCGCCAGAACCCACGCCAGCGCGTAAGCCAGCGGCAGCGTCAGCACGACCGCCACCACGCTCACCTTGAGCGACAGCGCGACGATGCTCCACTCGTCCGGCGTGAGCCAGCCGCTCACTCGATCAGCCCGAATCCGTGCCTGGCGAAGATCGCGCGCGCCTTGTCCGCGCCGAGGAAGGCGAGGAACGCTGCAGCGTCGGGATGGGTCGAGCCGGCCAGCACCGCCGCCGGATAGCGGATCGGCGGGTGGCTTTCAGCCGGAAACGTCTCGATCACCTCGACTCCGTCCGAGGCCATGGCGTCGGTCACATAGACGATCCCGAGCGGCGCCTCGCCGCGCTCGACCAGCGCCAGCGCCGCGCGCACGTTCTCGGCCGGCACGATCTTCGCCTCGACCGCCGCCCATTGGCCGAGACTCTCGAGCGCGGCCCTGGCGTATTTGCCCGCGGGCACCGCTGCGGGATCGGCCAACGCGAGGCGGCCGTCGCCAAGGTCGGCCAGCGCCCGCACGGTGCCGCCCTTGCGCCCGACGAGCACCAGCCGGTTGCCGAGCAGATCGACCCGGGTGTCGGCGCGCAGCAGGTTCTGGCCGGCGAGCGTGTCCATCCACTCCTCGTCGGCCGAAACGAACAGGTCGGACGGCGCTCCCTGCTCGACCTGCCGTGCCAGCGCGGAAGTGGCCGCGAACGACAGCACCGGCGCGGCGTAGCCTTCGGCGGCCCAGGCCTTGCCCACCTCCTCGAGCGATTCCTGCAGGCTCGACGCGGCGAGCACGACCGGGCCCTGCGCGGGCTCCTCAGCCTGGTTGCAGGCGAGCAACGCAGGGAACAACAGCGCAAGACAGAACAGGCGCATGGCGGCGAGGCGTCGCGTCAGCATGCAGATGCTGTATGCAATAGGATACAGTCGGTCCAGCGTCGAATGACGCTTTCGCGCGAAGCTTCAGCTCGCCGCGCTCTCCGGGTTGCCCGAGCGGCTCGCGCGCATCGCGAAGCGGGTCGGCTGGCGCACCGGGATCGTCAGCACGCAGCGCACCCCTTCGGGATTGAACTCGAGCAGCACCTCGTGCTTGAGCTCGTGTGCGACGATCCGCTCGATCAGGTCCGTCCCGAATCCGCGCCCGCGCCGCGGCGCGACCGGCGGGCCACCGCTCTCCTGCCATTCGAGCCGGACCAGCGCTTCGGACACCAGTTTCCAGTGCACCGCGACCGATCCGCCCGGCTTGCTCAGCGCGCCGTACTTCGCGGCGTTGGTCGCAAGCTCGTGCGTCGCCAGCCCGAGCGAGAGCGCATCGTTCGGAGCAAGCTCGATCTGCGGGCCCTGCAGGTCGATCTCGTGATCGCTTCCTTGCGCATAGGGCAGCAGCTCGGCCTCGATCACCGCGCGGATCGGCGTCGTCCCCCAGTCCGACTGGGTCAGCAGGTCGTGCGTCGCCGACAGCGCGCGGATGCGCCCGTCGAGCCCGTCGGCGAACTCCTCGAGGCTGGTCGCGCGCCGCCGGGTGAGCGCGAGGATCGACAGCACGTTGGCCAGCGTGTTCTTGACCCGGTGGTTGAGCTCGCGCGTCAGCGAATTGCGGATCGAGGCCTGCTCCTCGAACCATCGCAGCGAGGCTTCGTCCTCGATCGCCTGCTGGGTCAGCATGCGCACCACTAGCATCAGCAGGCCTGCCACCAGTGTGCCGAAGATGATCGTCACCATCGCCAGGCCCGAAAGCCCGCCGGCGTCGGGCGCGGTCACCTCGAGCGTCCACGGCTCGGCCCCGATCGCCACGGGCTCGACCAGGGCCTTGCCGGTTGCGCTGCGGCTACCGGCATGCGCAAGCAGGTTCGCTTCGCTCGGTGCGCCGTCATAGAGCGCGACGTCGAAGCCTTCGGCATTCTCGAGCTCGAGCGCCGAGGCGAGGAAGTCCTCCGCGGTGAACGGGCTGTAGATGTAGCCCTTGAGCCGCCGCCCTTCGGGTGCCGGCTCGAACACCGGCATGAAGATCAGGAAGCCCGGCCGCCCGCTATCGACGTCCTGCCGCAGCACGACCTTGCCGCTTGCGGTCGGCCGCGCGGAGCGCTCGGCCTCGATCAGTGCAGCACGGCGCACCGGCTCGGAGAAGAAATCGTAGCCGATCGTGCGGCGGTTCCGCTCGGTGTCCGGC
The DNA here is from genome assembly GCA_036519255.1 of Croceibacterium sp. Taxonomy (GTDB): domain Bacteria; phylum Pseudomonadota; class Alphaproteobacteria; order Sphingomonadales; family Sphingomonadaceae; genus Croceibacterium_A. The sequence continues at coordinate 7,096 of DATDLP010000057.1, read as the reverse complement.
TCGATGTAGGTGACGGGTACCGCATACGGCTGGCTGCCGTCGGGGCGCGGGAACAGCCGCGCACGACCCGGCGCTTCGGCCGCCATCTTGGCGTCGAACGCCTCGACCTGGTCGGGATAGACCACCGTGGCCCAGCCGATGCCCTCGCCCCCGCGGAAATTGGCGTCGAGCCGGAGCTCGCTGACGAAGCGGCGGAAGCGGCCCGGCTCGATCTCGTCGACCGTTGCAAGCAGCGCCGCGCCGGCGCGCAGATAGGCGCTGCTGGCATTGGCGCGCCGTTCGAGGGCCGAGGCGATCGCGCTTGCGCGCGAGCGCAACTGGCCCGCAGCCCGCGCGTCCTCGCCCCGCTCGATGGCAAACACGCTGAGCACGGTGATCGCGGCGATGAGCAAAAAGATCGCAACCGGCATCGCCCGCGGGAAGCGGACGAGCCACCTCTTCGTCGTGTTGCGACCGGTGCCTCCCTGCTCCAATTCGATTCCCCGCGCCGCGCCCGAAGGCTGCCCCTCAATTCACTAGCAGGAGCCGCCGCATCCCGCCTCTCGCGGATCCCCGCCGTCCGACTGCATCGTACGGGGGAACCGGACGGCGCGGCTTTCGTTCCACCGTCGCGCCACAAATGCGCATTGCCGGCGCACGATTGCAACGGCATTGGTGATAGCAGCATTCGAACGGGATTGCAGGGATGGGCGGACGCATAACGCATGGCTGGTGCTGACAGGAATACGGGGCCTGTGAAAGGCAAGAACAGCAAACCGAAGCGCGGACCGGAATGGGCGTCCGGATTGAAGCAGCTCTACGACTCGGTCGTGGACGAGCCGCTTCCCGACGCCTTCAAGGATCTGCTCTCCAGGCTCGACGACGACAAACGATGAGCAAGGAAGAGAGGGAGCTGCCCCCACGCAGCACCGCCGACAAGCTTGCCTTCAAGCGCGAGCTGACCGAGGTCGTGCCGCACTTGCGCGCTTTCGCGCGCGGCCTGTGCGGACGGCCGGACATGGCCGACGACCTCGTGCAGGAAACCCTGCTCAAGGCGTGGGCCGCGCAGGACCGGTTCGAGCCGGGCACCTCTATGCGCGCCTGGACTTTCGTGATCCTGCGCAACGCCTACCTGACCGACATGCGGCGCAACCGCTTCCGCGGCGAATACGACGAGACCGCGGCCGAGCGGATTCTCACCGCGCCCGCCGGGCAGGAAGAGCCGATCCACCTCAGCGACATGCACCGCGCGCTGCTGACGCTCCCGCCCGAACGGCGCGAAGCGCTGCTGCTGGTCGGCGCAGGCGGATTCTCCTACGAGGAGGCGGCACAGATCTGCGGTTGCGCGGTCGGCACGATCAAGAGCCGCGTCGGCCGCGCGCGCGCGGCGCTGACCACGATGATCGAAGAGGGTACGATACCCGAACGATCGATTGGCGACCCGTCGGCACACCGCGCGATTCTGGAGGAACTGGACGGCGTTGCCGCAGGCAAGGGCCGCTCAGTACCGACGAAGTAGCCGGAGGAAGGGGGGAAGACAGCACGATGAGTACCACGCCCGGGGCGGCACCGGGACCTGCGCCCGCATCTTCGGCCCAGGGATCTTCCGCCGCCGCCCCCGAGACGGCGCCGAAAGCAGGCGCCGACGCGCCGCGCCGGCGCCGGCTCGCGTTCGCGGCCGAGGAACTGCGGCTGATCTCCTCGCTCGTGGTGCTGCTGACGATCGGGCTGTTCCTCGCGCTGCCTTTCGTGCTGTCGATCGGCTCGGTGGTGTTCCTGCCGCTGGTCACCGCGATCATCCTGACGATCGTGCTTTCCCCCCTGGCCGACAAGCTGGCGCAGCTCGGCCTGCCGAACTTCATCGCCTCGTTCCTCGCGCTGGCCTTGCTCCTCGTGGTGATCGCGCTGGCACTCGGCGCGGTGCTCAGCCCGGCGCTGGCGCTGATCGCCGACATGCCGGCGATGATCGACCGCATCGGCCGGCACTTCAGCGAGATGCAGGGTGCGCTGGCCTGGTTCAGCCAGCTCAACGAAAAGGTCGCCGGGATCATCGGCACCGACCGGAACGAGCAGGTGGTGCTCGCCGGCCCGACGATGCTCGAGCAGCTCGCGTTCGCCACGCCGACGGTCCTGCTCGAGGTCCTGCTGACCTTTCTGATGGCGTTTTTCATGATCGAGGCGCGCGTGCGCATGCGCCGCCGGCTGCTGCTCGATCGCCAGCATTTCGGCGCGACGCTCAAGGCCGCGCGCGTGATGCGCGACGTGCAGGACCGCGTCGGCGCCTACATCCTCACCGTCGGGCTGATCAACGTCGGCGTCGGGCTGGTCGTGACGCTGGGCACGTGGGCGTTCGGGCTGCCTTACCCGATCATGTGGGGCGGCCTCGCGGCGCTGCTCAACTTCCTGCCCTACGTCGGGCCGCTGGCGATGATGGCGCTGCTGACTCTGTTCGGGCTCGGCACCGCCGACACGCCGCTGGTCGGCCTGATCCCGGCCGCGGCCTACCTCGGGCTGCACACGGTCGAATCGAACGTGGTCACCCCGGCGGTGCTCGGCGCGCGGTTCACGATGAACCCGGTGCTGATCCTGTTCGCGCTGAGCTATTTCAGCTGGATCTGGGGCATGACCGGGGCGCTGCTGTCGGTGCCGCTGCTGCTGACGATCACCGCGCTGGTCGAGCACCTCGGCCGGCCCAACATCATCGGCTTCATGTTCGGCGAGCCGCTGTTCTCGAGCAAGGTGTTCGACTTCGGCGAGGACGACTGACCACCGTCGCTCGTGCCCCCTATTCGTGGCGGAGCGCCTCGATCGGATCGAGCTTCGAGGCCCGCCGCGCCGGGAAGAAACCGAACACGATCCCGATCACCGCCGAGATCACGAAGCTCAGCACGTTGATGAACGGATCGAACAGGAACGGCAGATCGATCGCGCTCGTCAGCGCGATCGAGATGCCGAGCGCCAGCAGAATCCCGATCAGCCCGCCGAAGCAGCACAGCACCACCGCTTCGGTCAGGAACTGCAGCTGCACCTCGCGCGCCAGCGCACCGATCGCGAGCCGGATGCCGATCTCGCGGGTGCGCTCGGTGACCGAGACCAGCATGATGTTCATGATTCCGACCCCGCCGACGATCAGGCTGATCGCCGCGATCAGCGCGACCACGCCGGTCATCACGCCGACCGTGCCGGCGATCGTCTCGTTGATCTGCGCGGTGTCGACGATATTGAAGTCGTTCGCCTGGCCTTCGAGCAGCACGCGCCGCTCGCGCATCAGATCGACCAGCGCGAGCGTCATCGCCCGGCTCGAATAGGCAGCGTCATAGGCCACCACCATGTAGCCGATGTTGTCGTTGCCCATGAAGCGGCGCTGCACGTTGTTGAGCGGCATGAGAACCGCGTTGTCGTCGTCGCCACTGCCACCGACCGAGCCGCGCGTCTTGTACACCGCGATCACCTGGCAGGCGACGTTGTCGAGCCGCATGCGCTCGCCGATCGGGCTCGAGCTGGACGGAAAGATCTCCTCCCGCACCGTCGGGCCGATGATGCATACGTTGGCGCCCGAGGTTTCCTCGGCAGTGGTGAAGCGGCGCCCCTCCTCGAGCTCGATGCCGCGCGCGTCGAGGAACTCGTTGCCGACGCCTTCGACCTTGCTGCGCCAGTCCTGGCCGTTGTGGAACGCGATCACGTTGCGCTCGACTTGCCCGGCGACGAATTTCACCCCCGCGATCTGTTCGCGCACCGCGGCGACGTCGCGCTCGTCGAACGGGCGGAACTGGCCCCGGTCGGTCGCGATCGGAAACACGAAGAACACGTTCGCGCCGAGCGAGCTGATCTGCTCCTCGATGTCCGCGGTCACGCCCTTGCCCAGCGTGACCATGGTGATCACCGCCGCCACGCCGATGATGATGCCGAGCGTGGTCAGGAAGCTGCGCAGGATGTGCCGCGTGATCTCGCGAAAGGCCAGCATGAGCGTGGTGCCGAACATCAGTGCGCCTCCGCCTGCTCGAGCGGCTGGCCCGACCGGTGGCCGCGCTCGATGCTATCGACCACGCCGTCCTTGAAGTGGACCACGGTCCTGGCGAACTGCGCCATCTCGGCTTCGTGGGTGACCATCAGGATGGTGATCCCGGTCTTGTTGAGCTCGACGAGGAATTCCATGATCTCGAGCGAACGCTCGGAGTCGAGGTTGCCGGTCGGCTCGTCGGCCAGCAGCACGTCGGGATCGGTCACCAGCGCGCGGGCGATCGCGACGCGCTGCTGCTGGCCGCCCGACAGCTCGGCCGGGGTGTGCTCGGCCCACGGCACCAGCCCCACCCGGTCGAGCGCCTTGAGCGCAGTCTCCCGCCGCTCGGCCTTGCCCTGCCCGCGGTAGATCAGCGGCAGCTCGACATTTTCGACCGCGCTGGTCCGCGCGAGCAGGTTGAAGCCCTGGAACACGAACCCGAGGTACTTGCGGCGCAGCAACGAACGCTGGTCGCGCGTGAGCGACTGCACCTCGGTGCCGAGGAAGCGGAACACGCCGGAGGTCGGCGTGTCGAGGCAGCCGAGGATGTTCATCGTGGTCGACTTGCCCGAGCCCGACGGCCCCATGACCGCGACGAAATCGCCGCGCTCGATCGCAAGGTCGACGCCTTTCAGCGCCTGGAAGGCCCCCAGACCGTGGCCGAAGGTCTTGGTGATCCCTTCGAGCTCGATGATCGGCTCACGCGTCACTCTTCTGCGGCCTTGACCGAGGTGACCACCTTCATGCCGGGCTTGAGCTCGGTCGAGGTGACAACCGTATGCCGGCCGTCGCTTTGCCCCGTGACGACCTCGACCGGGTCGAGCGTGCCATCGTCCTTGAGGACATGGACCGTCTGGCGGCTCCCGCGGCCGATCGTCGCACGTTCTTCCTCGCGCTCGAGACCGAAGGGTTCGCCGCCGCCCAGCTGGACCCCGCCGGCAGCGTTCTGCACGGGCGGCTTGAAACGGAGCGCGCCGTTGGGCACGAGCATGCGGCGCCCGGTGCTGCGAGTGGCGATGTTGGCGGTCGCGGTCATGCCCGGACGCAGCAGGCCGTCGGCATTGCTCACTGCCAGCCGGGCCTCGTAGCTGATCACCGCATTGCCCTGTTGCTGCTGCTGTTGCTGGGTCGAAGTCGCGGTATTGTTCGAGGCCAGCGCCACGCGCTCGACCGACGCAGGGAACTGGCGGCCCGGATAGGCATCGACCGTGAAGCTGGCTTTCTGCCCGCGCGCGACCTGCCCGACGTCGGCCTCGTCGACCGAAACCCTGAGCTGCATCGCCGAAAGGTCCTCGGCGATCACGAACAGCGTCGGCGTGTTGAAGCTCGCGGCGACCGTCTGGCCCGGCTCGACCTGGCGCGCCAGCACCACGCCCGAGACGGGCGAGCGGATCAGCGCGCGGTCGCGGTTGGTCATCGCCGAAGACAGCTGCGCCTGCGAGGCCACGACGTTGGCATTGGCCGAGTTCACCGCCGCACGGTCGCGCGCGACGTTGGCTTCGGCCGCCTCGAGCTCGGTCTGCGACGGCACCTTGCCGCCCGACAGGCGGTAGACGTCCTGCAGGCGCTTGAGCTGCGCGGTGTCGAGGTCGAGCGTCGCGCGCGCCTGCGCCACTTGCGCTCGCGACGCATCGCGATTGGCCTCCGCCTGGCGGATCTGGTCGTCGATCACGTCGGTGTTGATCTGCGCCATCACCTGCCCGCGGACCACCCGGTCGTTCACGTCGACCAGCACGCGGTCGATCCGGCCCGAGACTTCCGAGCCGACGTCGACCTGATTGGTCGGACGCAGGTTGCCGGTCGCGGTGACCTCGATGTCGAGCGAGCGCTCGGTCACCTGCTCGGTGATGTACTGCGGGCCTTCCTCGCCACTTCTGTTGTAGAAATACAGGCCCAGCACCACCACCACGATGCCCGGGATCCAGAACTTGGCCCAGCGCCGCCAGCGGGGGCGCTCCTCGACGCCGAGGAACATGTTGACCGATTTCGCGTCGCCGCCGGTCGTGATGGTCGTGGAGCTGTCGTTCATGATGCGGTCCTGTCACTGACGGGCAGCGGATAATCGGTGGGAGCCCAGCCGCCGCCGAGCGCCTGGGTCAGGCGCACGAACGCGCTGGCCCGCTCGGCCTGCGCGGCGACCACGGCGTTGCGCGCCGCGAGCAGCGCGTTCTCGGAAGTCAGCAGGTTGCGGAAGTCGGTCAGCCCGGCCTGGTACTGGCTGCGCGCGAGCAGCGCCGAGTTGCCCGCCGCTTCGAGCGCCTCGTTGTAGATCGTCACGCGCTGGCCCGATTTGTCGAGGTCGACCGCGGCGGTCTCCACGTCCTCGAGCGCGCCGAGGATCGACAGCTGCCACGCGGCGAGCGCGCCTTCGGCCGCGGCCTCGGCGCTGTCGATCCGCGCGCGCGTGCGCCCGCCGTCGAAGATCAGCTGGCTGACCGAGCCGAACAGCGTGCCGGTGACGATCTCGAACAGGCTGCCGAGCCCGCTGGTCGGAATGCCGATCACGCCGCCGAGCTGGATCGACGGCAGCAGTTGCGCCTGCGCGCCCTTGATCCGCGCGGTGCTCGCAAGCAGCGAGGCCTCGGCCTGCCGCACGTCGGGGCGGCGGCGCAGGACTTCGCCCGGCGCCTCGAACGCCGTGAGCGCAGGGGGCGTCGGAACCAACCCGGTCGATTCCTCGAGCAGCCGCAGCACCCGGCCCGGCGGCTCGCCGATCAGGGTCGAGATCGCATTGGCGGTCGCCGCGAGGTTGGCTTCGAGCTGCGGGATGCTCGCTGCGGTCGCCGAGCGCTGGGTACGCGCCTGCTCGACGTCGAGGCTCGAGACGAGTCCGGCCTGCACCCGCCAGCGTGCGATCTGCAGGTTCTCGTCCTGGAACGCGAGCGTGTCGCGCGCAATCGCCAGCTGCAGCGCGGTGGCGCGCGCCTGGATCGTCGCCAGCGCGACTTGCCCGGTGACCAGCCGCTGCAGGTCGGCCAGCGAGTAGCCGGCGGCGGCGAGGTCGGCTTCCGAGGCGGCGACTTCCGAGCCGATCCGCCCGAACAGGTCGATCTCCCAGCTCGCATCCGCCCCGAGATTGTACGAATCGTCGTCGGGGAAATCGTCGATGAATTCCTG
>DATDLP010000056.1:0-11178 GCA_036519255.1 Croceibacterium sp. | reverse complement strand
CGTCGAAGGCATGAAGGACTTCGCCAACCTCGGGGCCGGGGTGAGCGCGCGGCTGGGCGGCTACGGTGTGGTGACCGCACGGGGGGCGGCCAGCCACTTTCGCGACGTGACCGACACGCGCTACGCGATCGACCTCGAGGCGGGGGTGGCTGGCATCAACTTCTTCGCATCGCTCGAGCGCGCCCATGCCGGCTATCAGGACGTCGTCAGGGTCACCGAACTCAAGGCGCGTTCGGTGCGCGCGGTGCCCGATCCGTTCTTCGACGCAGGTTCGGAGCCGATCCTGCTTGCGTTTTCGAGCGCGAGCGAGCGCGTGGGGATCAATTTCGGCGTGTTCGATACCGGGGTTGCACTGACCTATGCCCGGCTGCGCCTGCCGCAGCACGAGGCGCGGCTCGCCGGCGCCTCGCTCAACCGCACGCTGTTCGGCAGCGTCTCGGTCTGGCTGAACGCCTATCGCGATTTCGGCGACCGTGGGGACTACGGCGTGTTCGCCGGGCTCAGCGTGCCGTTCGGCAACGGCATGATGGCGACCGGCTCCGGGGGAAAGGGCAAGTTCGGTTCGACCGTGTCCGCGCGAGTCTCGCGCGAGCCCGACCAGCTCGAAAACTCCTGGGGCTGGGCAGTGAGCGCAACCGCGCCGCTCAGCGAAGATCTGGGCAAGCAGCGCGCCGCCCTGGTCCGCTACTATTCGCGCCATGCCACGCTCGAGGCGAGTGTCGATCAGATCGACGACAAGTTCCGCGTTTCGGCCTTCGCCGAAGGATCGCTCGTCGCGATGGGCGGCGGGTTGTTCGTGTCGCGGCGGATCGACGACAGCTTCGCCGTGGTGCGCGGCGGCGGCCCGAACACGCCGGTGCTGTCGAATACGCTGTCGGCAGCGCGGACCGACAGCGCGGGGCGGGCGCTGGTGCCAAGCCTCGGCTCGTTTCGCGAGAACGTCGTGAGCATCGATCCGTCCGAGCTGTCGGTCGACCTTCGCCCGGCGCGGACCCAGGCCGTCGTCGTTCCCGGCGACCGGGCGGGGGTGATTATCGATTTCGGCGTCGAGCTCGTCGCCGGGGCGATCGTGATCCTGATCGATGGCGCAGGCGCGCCGTTGCCGCTCGGATCGGTGGCAACGCTCAATGGGACGGACGAGACTGCGGTGGTCGGCTACGATGGCCGCACCTACCTGACCGGTCTCGCGGCGCGGAACAGCCTCCGCGTCGAGATGGAGGGCGGCACGATGTGTACGGCCAGCTTCGACTTCGCCCCGCAGCCCGGCGAGCAAGTGGTCATCGGACCGCTGCCATGCCGGTGACCCGTTTCGCGATCGGGCCGGCGCTCCGCGCGATCCTGCTGGCGGTCGGTGTCGTCATCGTTCTGTGGTGCCTGCTCGCTGCGCAGCCGGCGCAAGCCAACGTGCAATGCACCCCGGTGCCGAATCCCGAGACGCTGCCATTCGGAAGCTTGCGAAATGCGAGCGCCGACCTCGGATATTCGTGCAAGAACAACGATGCGGCCTCGCGCACCTTCTTCCTGTGCGCCGGCATGGGCAATCCGAACCCGGGAACCCCGGCGCAGCCCCAGATGCAGAACGGCACCGGCGGCCTGCTCAACTACAGCGTCTATCGCGACGCCGGGATGACCGACGTGTGGACCACCACGAAACCGATCGTCAAACAGGTGACCATTGCGGCCGGGCAGACCCTGACGGGGAACTTTCCGTACTTTGCCAGGATCGCCACCGCGAGCCCGCCGACGGGGAGCTACACCGGGTTCCTGTTCAACACCGTTCTCGGCATCGCCACCAGTCTGTCCTCGACCACCTGCGTGCTGAACCTCACCACCTCATTTACGTTCAACAGCCAGGACGTCACTGTCAACGTGACCGCCAGCGTCGTGCCGACCTGCACGCTGGGAACGATCGGCGCGATCGACTTCGGCACGCGCTCCACCATCCCGGCCAACGTCGATGCCACCGGTGCGGTCCAGTTCTCATGTCCGTCGGGCCTGGCCTGGACTCTCAAGATCGGCGGCGGCCAGAATGCCGCGAGCGGCGAACGCCGGATGCGCAGCGGAACCAACAGCTACGTGCAGTATCGCCTCTACCGCGAAACCGGCCGGACCACGCTGCTGGCGATCGACGGGACGTTCACCGGCACCGGCACCGGCGCAACGCAGACGACCAGCATCTACGGACGGCTCGCGCCACAATCCCCGCCCGTGGTCGGTACCTACCAGGACTTCATCGTGGTGACGCTGAGCTTCTGAGCGCGTCGCCGCGTTCGCGCATCCCCTCCAGCGCGAGGTCGAGCAGTGCATCGGTGAACGCGCGATCGAGCCCGCCGTGGCCGATCAGCAGGCGAAAGAACAGCGGAGCGTAGATCAGGTCGAGCGCGACCTCGAGGTCGGCATCGGCTCTGATGGTGGTCGCAGTGCCGTTCTTCGCCACGGGCCGGCCGGAGATCGTATCGATCGTCATCGTGCCGGCGACGCTCGTGGTAGGGCTGCTGGTCGGCGCCTGGGCGGCGCGCGGCTCGGCCGCGCCGCTGCTCAACGGCACGCTCGCCGGCCTCGCCGCATTCGTCCTCTACGTCACGAGAGCGATCTTTGGCCTGCTCGCGGCACCGGAGCAGGCAGACATGACCGCGGTGCTGTCCGTCGGCATATCTCGGCTCGCATGTATGCAAGGTGCTCGGTGGCGCTCTCGGGGGATGGTGGATCGCGCGTCGCCGCGAGCAAACGTAGCGAGGGGTGATCAGGCGCTCGCCGTCACGAGGCGCCGCCGCCACGGTCCGTGGTGGAACCATAGCAGCGTCATCGCCGTCAGCGCCGCGCCGCCGATCGGATACGACCACCAGACCCCGTCGATTCCGGCCGGGGTCCACAGCGCGAGCACCAGCGCGGCCGGCATCTGGAACAGCCACTGCTGCGCCACCGACAACGTCATCGACTGGCGCGTCGAGCCGGCACCGCGGAACACCCCGAGCATGACTTGCCCAGCGGTGCCGAGGCCCATGAACGGCAGGTAGACGTAAGCGAAGGTGCTCGCGCGGGCGATCACCTCGGTCTCGCCCGGCGCGAGCGCGGCCATGATCGACGGCACGACTGGCAGCAGGGCGAGGCCGACCAGCGTGAGCGAGCCGAAGCCGAGCCAGGCGCCGATCCGCGCCGCGGCCTCGGCGCGGTCGATCCGTCCGGCACCGACGTTTTGCCCGACCACGGTCGCCACGGCGACCGACAGGCCGATGATCAGCGCGAACCAGAAGAACAGCAGCCGCGTGCCGACACCGTAGGATGCCAGCCCGACGGTGCCGAAGCTCGCCGCGAGCGACATCAGCAGCAGCGAGCTGAAGGTGCGGATCGCCTGCTCGACCGAGGCCGGCACGCCGAGCCCGGTCGCCAGCCAGATGTGGCCGAGGTCGGGGCGGAAATGGCGTTTGCGCAGGTGGAGCGACGAATGGCCCGAAAGCATGTGGTGCAGCACGACCAGCAGCGCGGCCAGCTGCGAGACCACCGTGGCGATCGCCGCGCCGCTCACGCCGAGCGCCGGGAGGGGACCGAACCCAAAGATCAGCAGCGGATCGAGCGCCGCGTTGAGCGCCAGGCTGGCGATCTGCACCCGCATCGCGAAGCGCACTTCGCCGACCGCCTGCAGCATTGCCTGGATTGCCATGAAGGCGAACATCGGGATCATCCCGGCATAGCGGATCGCCAGATAGGTATTGGCGAGCGAGGCGATCTCCGGCTCGACCCCGATCAGGCGCAGCAGCGGCGCGCTGGCCACCAGGCCGAACAGCGTGAATGCCAGCGCCATCGCGGCGACCATGAGCAGCGTCTGCGCCGCGACATGATCGAGCGCCTCGAACCGCTTCGCGCCGGCATTCTGCGCGATCAGCACCGCGCCGGCGGTCGACAACCCGCTGCCGAGCGAGATCAGCACGCCGAAGATCGGGCCGCTCGCGGTCACAGCCGCGATCGCGTCCTCGCCGAGCTGCCCGAGCCACAGCCCGTTGACGAGATCGTAGCTCGACTGGACGAAATTGGAGAGCGCGATCGGGATCGCGACCCTGACGAGGATGCCGAGCAGCGGCCCCTCGGTCATCGCGATCGCGTGGTTGTCCCGTGCCATCTTCACCCCCGGGCGAGGTGATAGGGGGATCGCAGGCCGAGTCTAGGGCCTGCGGCGTGCGACTAGAACGCCGGCTCGTATCCCGGAGGCAGCTCGCCCTCGTCGGTCCCGTTGCCGGGATTGTTCGGCGAATGGATGCCGCACTCGGTCTTGTCCCACCCGCGCCAGCGGCCCGCGCGCGGGTCCTCGCCGGGGGCGACGGTGCTCGTGCACGGTTGGCACCCCACCGAGAGATAGCCCTGCGCCTCGAGCGGGTGTCGCGGCAGGTCGTGCGCCGCGAAGTAGGCGTCGAGGTCCTGCTTGGTCCAGTCGCCGAGCGGGTTGATCTTGAGCCGGCCGTCCTCGATCTCGAACCGCGGCAGGTTCTGCCGAGTGACCGACTGGAACGCCTTGCGGCCGGAGATCCACGCGTCGAGGCCCTGCTTGGCGCGCTTGAGCGGCTCGACCTTGCGAATCTCGCAGCACCCGTCGGGGTCCCACGACCAGCGCAGGCCGTTCTCGTCCTTGGCCGCGAGCACGGCAGCGTCGGGTTGGACGACCGTCGAGTTCACCAGCCCGAAGCGCGTCGTCAGCTCCTCGCGATACGCGAGCGTCTCCTCGAACATCTTCAACGTGTCGACGAACACGACCGGCGTCGCCGGGTCGGCCTGCGCGACGAGGTGCAGCAGCACCGCGCTCTCCGTGCCGAACGACGAGACCACCGCTACGCGGCCGAGCGTGCTCTCGGCGAGCAGTTCGCGCAGCATCGCCGCCGCCTCCACCCCGGCGAAGCGCGCGTTGAGCGCATCGGCGTCGGCCTGGGTGAAACTCGGCCCGGTCTGGATCACGTCGATCGCGCGACTAGCCATGGCGCAGCTTCCAGATCGGGACCGCCGGATCGGCGGCGTCCTGGTACACGTAGGGGTAGCGGGTGAGAGCGGCCTGCACGTCGGTGTCGTTGAACGGCACGTCCGGCGCGAAGCTGTCGAAGCCGCAGCGGCGCATGAAGAACACCAGGTCGACCAGCACATCGCCGGTGGCCTTGATCTCGCCGGTGTAGCCCATCTCGCGCAGCACGCGCGCCGAGGAGAACCCGCGACCGTCGCGGAAGCGCGGGAAGTCGACCTCGACCAGCCGCACGCGGCCGAGCACCGGGCCGAGCCGGCGCACGTCGTCGCCGGCCTCGATCCGCACCGAGGCGGCGTTGGTCTGGTCGAGGAACGCGTCGAGGCTGACCGCCGGCTCGTCGGCCGCCGGATCGTCGCGAAAGCGCAGGGCGTTACCCATAGATCGCCTCCTTGAATCCATCCATGCCGACGCGGCGATACGTGTCGATGAAGCGCTCGCCCGGTTCGCGGATCGCGACGTAGCGATCGACCGCGCGCTCGACCGCGTTGACGATCCCTGCCTCGTCGAAGCCGGGGCCGGCGATCTTGGCTTGCGTGGTGTCCTCGTCGCCCGAGCCGCCGAGCAGGAGCTGGTAGGACTCGCTGCCCTTCCGGTCGACGCCGAGGATGCCGATGTTGCCCGCGTGGTGGTGGCCGCAGGCGTTGATGCAGCCCGAGATCTTGAGCTTGAGCTCGCCGATGTCCGACTGCCGCGCCGGGTCGGCGAAGCGCTCCGAGAGCTTCTGCGCGAGCGGGATCGACCGCGCGTTGGCGAGGCTGCAGTAGTCGAGCCCCGGGCAGGCGATGATGTCGGTCACGAGGTCGAGGTTGGCCTCGCCGAGACCGGCTTCGTGCAGCGCGGTCCACACCGCGTAGAGGTCCTGCTTGCGGACATGCGGCAGGACCAGGTTCTGCGCATGCGTCGCACGCAGTTCGTCGAAGCTGTAGCGCTCGGCCAGGTCGGCCACGAGGTCCATCTGGTCGGCCGAGATGTCGCCCGGGATCTCGCCGGTCGGCTTCAGGCTAATGTTGACGATCGCGTAGCCCGGTGCCTTGTGCCGCGCGACCTGGCGGTCGACCCACAGCGCGAAGTCAGGGTCGGAGCGGTCGATCTCCTCCGAAAGCCCGGTCTCGAACGGCGGCGGCGCGAAATAGGCCGCGATCCGATCGTACTCGGCCTGCGGGAAGTCCTCCCCGAAGCTGAGGAAGTTCTGGAACTCCTCCTCGACCTGGCGGCGGAACTCGTCCTCGCCGAGCTCGTGGACGAGGATTTTCATCCGCTGCTTGTGGATGTTGTCGCGCCGCGCGTTGCGGTTCCACACGCGCAGCACCGCCTGCATGTACGACAGGATCTGCCCGGTCGGCAGGAACTCGCGGATCTTGTAGGCGATGAACGGCGTGCGCCCCATGCCGCCACCGGCATAGACTTCGAAACCGATCTCGCCGGCGTCGTTCTTGACGATCCGCACCGCGAAGTCGTGCCACCGCAGCGCCGCGCGATCGGCCGGGCTGGCGATCACCGCGATCTTGAACTTGCGCGGCAGGTAGCTGAACTCCGGCATGAACGTGGTCATCTGCCGGATCATCTCGGCCCACGGGCGCGGGTCCATGATCTCGTCGTGCGCGGCGCCGGCATACTGGTCGGCGGAGACGTTGCGGATCGACTCGCCGCTGGTCTGGATCGCGTGCATCTCGACCTCGGCCAGCTCGGCGAGCAGGTCGGGTGCTTCTTCGAGCTTGATCCAGTTGTACTGGATGTTCTGCCGCGTGGTGAAGTGGCCGTAGCCGCGGTCGTACTTGCGCGCGATATCGGCCAGCTTGTGCATCTGGGTGCCGTTGAGCGTGCCGTAGGGGATCGCCACGCGCAGCATGTAGGCGTGCAGCTGCAGGTACAGCCCGTTCTTGAGCCGCAGCGGCTTGAACTGGTCGTCGGTCAGCTGCCCCGCGATGCGGCGGCGGGTCTGGTCGCGGAACTCCGCGACGCGGGCATCGACCATGGCCTGGTCGTATTGGTCGTACTTGTACATCAGATCACCCAGGTGCCGGCTTCGGGATCGGCCGGCTTGAGAGTAAGGTCGGGCCGCACGGTCGGGCCGTAGGCCCGCACGCGGTCCTTGATGTGCGCCGGGCGCACGCCGCGGCCCGAGGGATCGGGCTCGGCGTCGATCGCGTAGCCGCCGTTGACGCGGCACGCAGCATCCTCACGCGCGAGGATCGCTTCGGCCTCGACGCCTACGTCGGCGGCGTCCTCGACGTGGAGCGACCAGTCCTGGCCGTCCCACCACACGACCCGGCCGTTCCTGAGATTGTTGCCGGTCAAAATCCTCATGCCTGGGCCTCCAGCGCGATTGTCTCGAGAGCGGCGTCGTCACGCCCAGAGTCTCTGGCCGTGACCTCGCCGATGATGATGAGCGCCGGGCTCTTGACCCGTTCGCGCTCGACGAGCTCGGGCAGGGCAGCCAGCGGCCCGCGCAGCACGCGCATATTCGCGCGAGCGGCGTTCTCGATCACGGCCAACGCCATGTCGGGCGCTAGGCCGTCAGCCATGAGCTTCTCGGCGATCTGCGGCGCCGTCTTGACGCCCATGTAGATTACCAGCGTGCGGCCCTTGCCGGCGAGGCCGGCCCAGTCCTGCTCGGTCAAACCCTTGCATTGCCCGGCGACGAAGCTGACGATGCTCGCGCCTTCGCGGTGGGTCAGCGGAATCTGCGCCGCCGCCGCCGCGCCGAGCGCCGAAGTCACCCCGGGCACGACCTCGACCGGCACGCGCGCGGCGCGGCAGGCCTCCGCCTCCTCGCCACCACGGCCGAACACGAACGGATCGCCGCCCTTGAGCCGCACGACGTTACGCCCGGCAAGCGCCTCGCGCACGAGCAGCGCGTTGATCGCATGCTGCGGCAGCGTGTGCCGCGCGCGGCTCTTGGCGACCGAGACAAGCTCGGCGTCGGGCCGCGCGAGCGCGAGTACCGCCGGATCGACCAGCCCGTCGTGCACCACCAGCTCCGCCGCGCCGAGCAGTCGCGCGGCGCGCAGCGTCAGCAGGTCCGGATCGCCCGGGCCCGCGCCCACGAGGTAAACTGTGCCCACTCTGGCCATGGCGCGCACATGGCGACGGGGCCTGTCACACGCCAGCGAGAATGCGTTGGACGGGCGCTAGGCCAGCTTTATCCGCCCGTTTGTCCGGGTTTTGTCGTTGCACTGAGATAATTTCCTAATTAGGAAAATATCTATGGAGAAGGTGTTCAAGGCGCTGGCGTCGGAACCCCGGCGGCGGATTCTCAACCACCTGCTCGGCGGGCCGATGACGGTGTCCGAGATCGGTGCCCAGTTCGACATGGCGCTGCCCTCGATCTCGAAGCATCTGGCCGTCCTCAAGGAGGCCGGGCTGGTGCGCGAGCAGAAGCGCGGCCAGTTCGTGCTCTACAGCATTGCCGCGGACCACCTGGCGAACCTGCTCTACGGCTTTCTCACCCCGTTCTGCCCGGACGCGCGCAAGATCGCGCGGCGCCGACGCGACGCGAAGCCGGCTGACGAGGCGTGAGCCTGCCCGAGCTGACTCCCGAGGCGATGGCGATCGTCGAGTGGCTCGGCGAGCTTGGCCCGCGATGGGGCCTTCCTGCGCCGGCCTGCCGCGCGCACGGACTGCTCTACCTGCTGGCCCGACCGGTGCCGGCCGCCGTGCTGGGGGAGCGGCTGGCGCTAGAGCCCGCGGCCGTCGAGAACGCGCTCCACTGGCTGGCCGACGACCGGCTCGCCGAGAGCACTCCGGCGGGGTGGATCACCGAAACCGATCCGTGGGCGCTGCTGCTGCGCGCACTCGAGCAGCGCCGCTTGCGCGAGCTGGTCCCGGCACGGGAGGTGCTCGACGCCTGGCGCAGCGCAAGTTCGGCCGACGATCCGGCGGTTGCCGCGCAGGCCCGCCGGCTGGTGTCGCTGGTCGATGATCTCGCTGCGATCGACGCCGGGGTGCGGCGGCTCTCGCCGGCCACGGTTCGGCGGCTCGTCGGCCTCGGCGGGCGCGCCTCGCGGCTGGTCGATCGGGCATTGCACGGGAGGAGAGGCAAATGAGCGACGCAGGGGGTGCAGGGCAGGGCGCGTTCAAGGTCAATTCGCTGTCCGGGCTCGATCGGGCGAGCGCGGTCGAGGGCACCGTGGTGTGGGACGCCCCGCGCTCGCTGTGGAATGCCGCGATGCTGCTCGGGGCACTGGTGCTCGGCCCGCCGACCTTCGCGTGGGACGCGTTCGCGGTGTTCCTGGTCACGTCTGCGGTCACCTTGTGCGCCGGGCACTCGGTCGGGTTTCATCGCCGGCTGATCCATCGCAGCTTCGACTGCCCGAAGTGGCTCGAGCGCACGCTCGTGTGGTTCGGCACCGCGGTCGGCATGGGCGGCCCGATCTGGACCATCCGCCTGCACGACAGCCGCGACTGGGCGCAGCGGCAAAGCGATTGCCACTGGTTCCTGCGGCACGAAAAATCGCTGCTGGTCGACGGGTTCTACTACCTCCACTTTCGGCTCAAGCTCGACCGGCCACCAAGGTTCGACCCCGGCCCGGGGATCGGCGACGACTGGTTCTACCGCTTCCTCGATCGCACCTGGATGCTCCAGCAAACCCCCATCGCGCTGCTGCTCTACGCGCTGGGTGGATGGCCCTGGGTGGTGTGGGGCGTGTTCGTGCGCGTTGCCGCCTGCACGACGATGCACTGGTTCATCTCGTACTTCGCGCACACTCGCGGCCCGCAGGACTGGACGGTCGATGGCGCGGTGATCCAGGCGTATAACGTGCCGCTGATGGCGATCCCGACGATGGGCGAGAGCTGGCACAGCAACCACCACGCGTTTCCGAGTTCGGCGCGCCACGGGCTCTATCCGGGCCAGATCGATCTCGGCTACCGCTTCATCCAGCTGCTCGCGCTGGTTGGCCTGGCACGCAACGTGAAGCTGCCGGCCAGCCTGCCGGCCCGGCCGGGGATCACTCCGCTGACCGGGCGTGCGATGAGCGTGGCCGCTCCCGGCCAAGCCGAAATCTGCGCGCGGGGCGCCGACTGATGGAGGGGCTCGAGCGCTACCGCGAGGAGCACGGGCTCGAACCAGGCGACGCGTCGCACTGGCTCTGCCGGATCGGCCCGTTGCACGTGCGCCTGCCGAATTTCGAATGGCGCCGGCGGGCGGTCGACGCGCACGACCGGCACCACATGATCACCGGGTATCCGCTGACGATAGCGGGCGAGATCCAGGTCGCCGCATGGGAGTGGGGCGCTGGCCGCTATCCGGACTGGCGCGCGACCTTGATGTGCGGCAGCCTGGTCCTGCTTGGGGCCGCGGCCATGCCGCGCCGCACCTTGCGCGCATATCTTTATGGCAGGCAGTGCGAGAGCTTTCACCCAAAGGCGATCGAGCGCTAACCCGCGTCCGGCGCGTTTTCCTGCGGTCCGCGCAGCGCGGCGATCAGCTCGCCGAGCGCCTTGTCGTCGACCAGCCTGACATCGCGCTGCGCCCGGTTGGGCAGCTCGATGCCGTTCTCCATGAACCGCTTCCACACCAGCTTGAGCACGTCCGAGCGGACATTGGCCAGGCCCTCTTCGGGATCGCTGATCCAG
The DNA here is from genome assembly GCA_036519255.1 of Croceibacterium sp. Classification (GTDB taxonomy): domain Bacteria; phylum Pseudomonadota; class Alphaproteobacteria; order Sphingomonadales; family Sphingomonadaceae; genus Croceibacterium_A. The sequence continues at coordinate 596 of DATDLP010000056.1, read as the reverse complement.
AACCGAATCTCGAACGAGATGCCGTTCTCGCCGAGTTGGGTGATCCACGCGGCGGGTTTGTGGGTCCGCAGCACGCGCGGGCAAGCGAGCACGGCGTCGAGCATCAGCCGCTCGGCCAGCTCGACGTCGGTGGTCGAGGCGACCGTAACCGGCACCCGGATGCGCACGTCGCGCGAGGAGTAAGACCAGTTCTCGACCTGATTGATCATCAGGTTCTCGTTCGGGATCAGATATTCCTTCTTGTCGCGCGTGGTCACCGAGACCGCACGCAGACCGATCTTCTTGACCTGGCCGACGGTGTTGCTGATCCCGTCGTTGACCGCGATCACGTCGCCCGGCTTGATCGACTTGTCCATCAGCAGGATGATCCCCGCCAGCAGGTTGCCGAAGGTCTTCTGCAGCCCGAAACCGAGCGCGAGGCCGAACGCGCCCGAGAACACCGCGAGCGCGGTAAGGTCGATCCCGAGCACGTCGATCACGACGAGGAAGGTCAGCACCCAGACCGCGATCGACAGGAGCTTCTGCGCCAGCACCTTCTGCGCCGCGTCGAAGCTGGTGATCCTGGCCAGCAGCCATTTGACCGCCTTGATCGCCAG
>DATDLP010000055.1:0-3001 GCA_036519255.1 Croceibacterium sp. | reverse complement strand
GATCCAGCGATCGGCCAGCGCGGAAACGACTCCGCCTTGCGAATCGAGCGCCACGAGGCCCGCGCCGGTCGCCGCACGAAGATGCTGCGCGCCGGGCGAGAGGCGCAGGCCCGCGTCGAACAGCTGGTCGGGCGTGTCGATGAAGGCGACCTCGACCGCGCCGTCGTTGCGCCCGCAGCCCGCCAGCGCAACGGTCGCGAGGAGGGGGAGCAGGAGCTGCAGCCGCGGCATGGCACAGGACTAGAGCATCGGGCGCTCAGGCTAAACCCCCTGCCGGCGATGCGTAGCGGTGTCGTGGATCAGCGAGGTCGCGGCGCGCGCGCCCCGCCCCGATGTCAGATCTTGCGCAGCCTGTTCGGATCGAGCTGATGCGAGGCCTGGTAGTTGCGCGTGTAATGCGGGATTTCGAAGCCGCCTGTGTCGGTCGAGGTGGCCGGGCCGCGAACCACCGACGGATCGATTTCGTCGACGAAGGCGATGCCGAAACGGTTGTCCTGCTTCCACGCCACCGAGCCTTCGACCCAGCCGATGTTGCGCAGCTCGACGGCGACCATCGATCCGCGCGAGACCCTGGCTTCGCCTTCGGCCATCATGCCGCCGGCGGAAAGGTTGCGGACCTTGACGCGCGCGACCTCCTGCTGCCCGTCGACGCGCAGTTGCGCGAGCAGGAACAGGCTATCGCGGTTGACCTGGCGGGTGTCGACGCTGCTCATGTTCGAAGCGCTCGGCTTTCCTGTCTGGCCGGCGGTGATGGCATCGCCGGACCTCGTGTTCGCATGTGCCACTATGTATCGCGAATCTTGGCTAACCGATCGTTAAGCGCGGCGGGTAATTTCAAAACTGTCCCATTATGGGTCAGTCGTCGCGCGAAACCTTTTCGCGGCGCTCGTGCGCCTGCTGCGCCTCGACCGTCATGGTCGCGATCGGGCGAGCAATCAAACGATTGATTCCAATGGGTTCTCCGGTGACTTCGCACCAGCCGTACTCACCCTCGTCGATCCGCCGCAGCGCGGCGTCGATCTTGGCGATCAGCTTGCGCTGCCGGTCGCGGGTGCGCAGCTCGATGCCCCAGTCCGTTTCGCTCGAGGCGCGATCGTTAAGATCGGGCTCGCGAATCGGGCCGTCCTGCAGCGACTGCAGCGTGTTCTCCGCGGCGCTGAGAATCGACTTCTTCCACTCGAGCAGCAGCACCCGGAAGTAGTTGAGCTGCTGGGGCGACATGTAGTCTTCGCCGTCGGAGGGGGCATAATCGCGGTCCAGCGCACGCTTCGCCTTCGCGAGAATGTCGATATCGTCATTCGGAACCGAAGCCATTCAGGAACTCCGCATTCGGCAGCAACCCCATTCGCCGGGTCGCCGGCCCTGCCCGTCTGCGCCGGCGGCTCGGAACCGGCCGGTTGGCGGCGCCTATATCGGCACGGCGAATCCGGCACAAGCGCAATCGCGGCGCTAGGCCCGGCCGGATTAAGCCCAGCCGAACAGTGACATTCTGCTGCAAAGCGAAGCGGTTAACGAACTCGCGCGGGCGTTAACCATTTCTTGAGATCGTTAACCAATCATCCGGGTGTGCCGCGGGGGGAACCGGGGCGAAACGGGGAACACGGTCATGGAATACACCAAGATCGAGGACTTCGCGAAGATCCGGCCGGCCGATTCAACCATCGCCGACCTGCATCTGGCGCGGTGCCTCGCGGCGGCTGCGGCCGGCGATACGCAAGCCTACTTCGAGCTTGGCGTGGCCTACTCGACGGGCAGCCACGGCGTGGCGAGCGACCTGATCGAGGCGCACAAGTGGTTCAACCTCGCCGCCGCGGCGGGGCACGAGGAGGCCGCGTGGTGCCGCGCCGACGTGTCGGACGAAATGACCGCGCGCGAGATCGCCGAGGCCCAGCGCCGCGCCCGCGAGTGGCTCGCGTCCGAAGCCCGGCGCGCCGCGTAACGGCTCCCCTCCCGCTTTCGGGAGGGGAATCAGCCCTTCCTGAAGGGCGTCCGCTCCCCGAGCACCAGCTGATCCTGCGCGACTCCGGCGCGCTCGCGCTCGAGGAACTCGGCCACCGCCGCGCGGAACCCCGGGTCGGCGATCCAGTGCATCGACGAGGTCCTTACCGGCTCGTACCCCCGGGCGAGCTTGTGGCCGCCCTGCGCGCCGGCCTCGACCCGCGCCAGCCCGCGCCCGATCGCCGCCTCGATCGCCTGGTAATAGCACAGCTCGAAGTGCAGGAAGGGCTTGTCGAGCACACAACCCCAGTAGCGGCCGTAGAGCGCTTCCCCGCCGATGAAATTGAGCGCACCGGCGATCGGCTGCGCGTCGGCGAAGGCCAGCACCAGCAGGATTCGCTCGCCCATGCGCTCGCCGAGCAGGTCGAACGCCTCGCGGGTCAGGTAGGGGCTGCCCCATTTGCGCGCGCCGGTGTCCTGGTAGAACAGCCAGAACGCGTCCCAGTGCTCGGGCCGGATCTCGCCTCCGGTGAGCGCGCGAATCACCACGCCGTCGTGCGCCGCGGCGCGCTCCTTGCGGATCGCCTTGCGCTTGCGCGATGACAGTCCGCCAAGAAAATCGTCGAACGAGGCGTAGCCGCGGTTGATCCAGTGGAACTGGATGTCGCTGCGGGGGAGCCAGCCAGCCTGCTCGAAGAGCGGCACCTGGTCGGGCTCGACGAAGGTCGCGTGCGCCGAGGAGAAGTGGTTGCCGCGGCACAGCCGCTCGGCTGCGTTGAGCAGTACACCGGCATAGGCAGGGTCGGACAACAGCAACCGCGGTCCGGTCGCCGGGGTGAACGGCGCGGCGATCTGCAGCTTGGGATAGTATTTGCCGCCGGCACGCTCCCAGGCGTCGGCCCAGGAATGGTCGAACACGTATTCGCCCTGGCTGTGGGTCTTGGCGTAGGCCGGAAGCGCACCTAGCAGGCAGCCCCTACCGTCCTCGACCACCAGCGGGGCCGGCGTCCAGCCGGTGCCGGGACCCACGCTGCCCGAGTCCTCGAGCGCGCTGAGGAAGGCA
>DATDLP010000054.1:0-13134 GCA_036519255.1 Croceibacterium sp. | reverse complement strand
TCCGGGTGAACACCCGCCCGCCGATTCGCCGCCGCGCCTCGTACAGTCGCGCCGGGATCCGGGCTTCGGTCAGCGTCCGTAGCGCCACCAGTCCGGCGAGCCCGCCGCCGACGATCGCAACCTCGCCGGCATTCGTTTTGGCGCACGATGCGAGCGGCAGCGCCGCGGCTCCGGCGGCGCCGGCCATCAGCCTGAGCAGCGAGCGCCGGCCGATCCCGCTCGTTCCGTGCAGCGGCGGCGGCAGTCCCGCCGCCTGGCGTTGCTGGCGCCGCGCGCGCTCGAGCGCCCGGCGAACGATCGGCGATCCATGCATCTGGCCCCTCCCCGCTTGCTGTTGCGCCGACCTATCATGTCGGCTTGCGCGGCGCGATGGGGTGACGCGTCGGCGGCACGCGGGTAAGCCGGCGGCATGGCCGAGTTCTTCGATGCGCTCAACGACCGCCACGTGGCGATGATCGCCGCGCAGCCGGTGTTCTTCGTCGCCACCGCAGCCGAAGGCGCGCGGATCAACCTCAGCCCGAAAGGCTACGACTGCTTCCGCGTGCTCTCGCCGACCCGGGTGGCGTACCTCGACCTCGGCGGCTCGGGCAACGAAACCAACGCGCACCTGTTGGCCGACGGGCGCGTCACACTGATGTTCTGCAACTTCCAGCAGCCGGCGCTGATCCTGCGTATCTACGGCCGCGGCGAGCCGGTCGTGCCGTGGGATCGCGGGTGGGACGAGCTGGCACCGTATTTCACGCTCATGCCGGGCACGCGCCAGATCTTCGACATTGCGGTCGAGAGCGTGCAGACCAGCTGCGGCTGGGGCGTGCCGTTCATGGCGTTCGAGCATGAGCGCAAGTCGCTTCTGAAGCACCATGCGCAGGCCGATCCCGCCGAGTGGGCCGGCAAGCATCGCACCCGCCGCACCAGCATAGACGGCCTGCCGGCACGCACGACCGACCGCTATATCGCCGGCGATCCGGGCACCTTGGCCGAGTGAAGCGCGTTCATCGCCGCGTGGAGCTCACTTTCGCCAGCTACAACATCCACAAGGGCGTGGGCCTCGACGGGCGGCGCGACCCGGATCGGATCATCGCCGTGCTGCGCGAGCTGCACGCCGACGTGATCGCGCTGCAGGAGGCGGACCGGCGGTTCGGCGAGCGCGAGAGCGTGCTGCCCAAGGCCCTGCTCGACGAAACGCCGTGGCGAGTCGCGCCGGTGGCCAAGCGCGCGCGCAGCATCGGCTGGCACGGCAACGCGCTGCTGGTGCGCAAGGATATCGCGGTGGAGCACGCCGAGCCGCTCGACCTGCCGACGCTCGAGCCGCGCGGTGCGGTGCGCGCGGACCTCGTGCTCGAAGGCCGGCGCGTGCGCGTGCTCGGCATGCATCTCGACCTTTCGGGGCTACTCCGGCGCGAGCAGATCAGGGCGATCCTGCGCCATTGCCGCGCGTGCGAGCACGCGTGCCCGACGGTGCTGATGGGCGACTTCAACCAGTGGGGACTGCGCACCGGCGCGTTCAGCGAGTTCGCCGCCGGCTGGCACGCACCCCAGCTCGGCAAGAGCTTCCCGAGCCGCCGGCCGGTCGCCCCGCTCGATCGCATCGTGCACTCGCCCGAATGGAGCTGCCGCCATGCCGGCGTGCACCATAGCGCGCTCGCGGTTGCGGCGTCCGACCATCTGCCGGTTCGCGCGACGCTCGGACTGGGTGCCTAAATAACGGGCAACTTGCTCAAGATTCGGGCGAGTCTCTGCGGCCGCACGCGCCATATCTCCCTAACATCCGGCTTTCCGGCGATTGGCACGCCCCTTGCTTCTCCATGCTTCGGCCGGGGAACCGCCCGGCGAACAACGGGGGTCAGTGATGAAGTTCATCATCGCCATCATCAAACCATTCAAGCTCGACGAGGTGCGTGAAGCCCTCGGCGCGATCGGCGTGGCGGGCATGACGGTCTCGGAGGTCAAGGGCTTCGGCCGGCAGAAGGGCCAGACCGAGATCTACCGCGGCGCAGAATACTCGACCAACATGCTTCCCAAGGTGAAGCTGGAGATCGCCGCCAGCGACGCGCTCGCGCCGCAGGTGGTCGAAACCATCCAGCAAACCGCCAGCACGGACAGCATCGGCGACGGAAAGATCTTCGTGCTCGACCTCGCGTCGACCACGCGCATCCGCACCGGCGAAACCGGCGACAACGCGCTTTGAGCCGCGCCCAGGACATGAGGGGTATGACTATGATCCGCAAATTGACTTGCGGCGCCGGCGCGCTGAGCGCGTCGATGCTTGCCGCGACGGCCGCATGGGCGGCCGAGGCCACCGAGGCGGTGACCGACGCGGCAGCCACGGCTGCCGCCGCCGTTCCCGCCGAAGTGGCCGCACCGGTTGCCGAAGCGGCTGCTGCCGTGCCCAATCCCGGCAACAATGCCTGGATGATGACCTCGACCGTGCTGGTCCTGATGATGATCCTGCCGGGCCTGGCGCTGTTCTACGGCGGCCTGACCCGCTCGAAGAACATGCTCTCGACGATGACCCAGATCGGCGCAACGGCCGCGCTGGCGATGCTCATCTGGGTGATGTGGGGCTACGGCCTGGCGTTCGGGCCCGAAGGTAACGCGTACATCAGTTGGGGCAAGTTCTTCCTCGCAGGGATCACGCCGGATTCGACTGCTGCCACGTTCTCCGACGAGGTCATCTCGGAATACATCTTCGTGTCGTTCCAGATGACCTTCGCGGCAATCACCGCGGCGCTCGTGCTCGGCGCGGTGGTGGAACGCATGAAGTTTTCGGCGGTCATGGTATTCATCGCCGTCTGGCTCACGATCGTCTACTTCCCGATCGCCCACCTGGTGTGGGAGGCGCGCGGCGTGTTCTTCGTGATGGGCGCGCTGGACTTCGCTGGCGGCACCGTGGTCCACATCAACGCCGGCGTGTCGGCGCTGGTCGCCGCGCTGATCCTCGGCAAGCGCAAGGGATATCCGGGCGAGCCGATGCCGCCACACAGCCTGACGCTGACCATGGTCGGCACGGGCCTGCTGTGGGTGGGCTGGTTCGGCTTCAACGCCGGCTCCGCCCTTGAGGCGAACGGCTCGGCGGCGCTGGCGATGATCAACACCTTCGTCGCGACCGCTTCGGCCGGGCTGTTCTGGATGCTGACCGAGCGGGTGATGGGCCACAAGCCTTCGGCGCTGGGTTTCTGCTCGGGCATCGTCGCCGGCCTTGTCGCGGTCACCCCCGCGGCGGGCAACTCCGGTCCGTTCGGAGCGATCATCCTCGGCGCCGTCGCCTCGATCGTCTGCTACTTCGCGGTGGCGAAGCTCAAGCCGAAGCTGGGTTACGACGACTCCCTCGATGCGTTCGGGATCCACGGAATCGGCGGCATCGTCGGCGCGATCGGCACCGGCATCGTCTTCGCGCCGATGTTCGGCGGTCCCGGGGGCGAGGATTTCGTGATCGGCGACCAGCTGGTGACGCAGGTGCTGGCTGTGGCCTCCACCATCGTGATCTCCACTGTCGGTACGGCAATCGCGATCTTCGTCGCCAAGCTCGTCACCGGACTGCGGGTCTCTCCGGAAGTCGAGGTCGAAGGCCTCGACATCGGGGAGCACGGCGAGCGCGCCTACAACTGATGCAAGCTTGGCGGGACCGGGAGCCCTCTCCCGGTTCTCCGGTCCCGCCTCCAGACGTTCCTCCTGCGAACGAAGCCTCAAGGCCGGAGCATTGCTCCGGCCATTTTTTTGCGGCGCGACTTTAATGAGGGTTTTCTCCTGTGTTGGGTCGGGTGAAACCGGTGTAGCTTTTGCGCAACAAAAGAATGCAAAATGCATCAGTCCACTTGCTTTTCTATCGTTCGGGGGGTCAGGCGGCGGAACGAATGCGCGGCTGAATCCTTAGCTGGTTTGGACTGTGCGAATGGGTCGCGCCGCCGAGGGATGACCGGACGCCGGAGATTAGTTGCCAGCAATTCAAGCTGGAATTACAGGTGGGCGGGCAGGTTCAAAGGGGAATCCAATATGAGAAAGATTGCGCTGGGAATGGCAGTTGCGGCGTCGGCAATTGCTGCGCCCGCCCTGGCCAGAGATGGTCAGGCCTATCTGGAAGCCGACTTGGGCGCCGTGATCGAGAACGAATTCGATATCGGCATCGAGGGCTTCGAGGACGCTGCCAGCGTTGACCACTCCGACGGCTGGGATCTTGGCGGGATCGTTGGATACGACTTCGGCCTGATCCGGACCGAAGCGGAAGTGTCCTACAAGGAAGGCGATCCCGATACGATCGTGTCGACCACCCGCGGCATTCCGGTGCTCTCCACCACTCCGGTGACCGGCACGTTCGAGCCGGTGGCGGGCGAGCTGCAGCTGACTTCGGTCATGGCCAACGCGCTGCTCGATTTCGGCGGCAATACAGGCTTGGGTTTCTCGGCCGGTGTCGGCGCGGGGCACGTCTGGGCCGGTGCGAATTACATCCCGGGGGTCGTGCGCAATCGCTCGAACAACGCCTATCTCGACGACAGCGATCACGATTGGGCGTGGCAGGCGATCGCCCAGGTGCGCATTCCGATCACCGACGAGGCCGAAATCGGCCTCAAGTACCGCTATTTCAACACCAAGCAGTTCGAGATGACCGATGCGATCGGTCGGGTGAATGCGTTCGAGGTTGCGTCGCACTCGGCGCTGGTGACCTTCACCGCCAATCTCGGCGGAAAGGAAGCGCCTCCGCCGCCTCCGCCGCCTCCGCCGCCTCCCCCGCCGCCGCCTCCCCCGCCGCCGCCGCCTCCTCCGCCGGCTCCGCCGGTGGTACGCTGCAACCAGGGGCCGTACATCGTGTTCTTCGACTGGGACAAGTCGGACATCACGCCCGAGGCTGCGACGATCCTCAACAACGCGGTCACGGCATACGCCAACTGCGGCACCGCCGCGATCATGCTGGCCGGCCACACCGACAAGTCGGGTTCGGCACAGTACAACGTGGGCCTGGCGCAGCGGCGCAACGCGAGCGTCCAGACCTACCTGGCCGGCCGCGGGATTCCCGCCGCGCGGATCAGCAGCCAGGCGTTCGGCGAGACCATGCCGCGCGTGCCGACTGCCGACGGCGTGCGCGAGCTGCAGAACCGCCGCGTCGAGGTCAGCTACGGCCCGGGCTCGGGCAGGTAAGCCACGACTGTACGGTAAAGAAAGGGGCCGGGAGAGCGATCTCCCGGCCCTTTTTCATGCGCGTCCGCGGCGATGCGCCTTTGGCGACCCGGACTTAAAGCGGTCGTCGCGCGGCGAGCATCTCCAGAAGCGCGCGAATTGGCGCTACGTCGTACCCTCCGCGCGCCGCATCGGCGGCGATGGCGTCGACGTCGCGGCCACGCTGCGCCTGTGCCAGCGACCACAGCAGCGTGGAGCGCGTACCCGAGCGGCAATAGGCCAGCACCGGTGCGGTTGCCGTCCCGAGCGCTTCGGCCATCGCCGTCACCTGCTCCTCGCTGAAACCGGCGTGCGTGACCGGGATGGCCAGATAGTCCATTCCCGCCGCGCGCGCGGCCGCCTCGATCTCGGATCCGGCGATCTGGTCGTCGGATTCGCCTTCGGGGCGGTTGTTGACGATCAGGGCAAACCCGCGCGCGCGCGCCTCCTCGACCTCGGCGAGGCCGATCTGGGGGCTGGCCCAGAACGAATCGGTGATCTGCCTCAAGTCGCTCATGAGGCCTGCTTCTCCCTCGCACGCGCCAGCCTGGCGCGGCGGTTTCGCCGGATCACGTTCAGTAGCTCGACCCCGACCGAGAAGCCCATGGCCGCGTAGATATAGCCCTTCGGCACATGGAAGCCGAATCCGTCGGCAATCAGCACGAGCCCGATCATGACGAGGAACGCCAGCGCGAGCATCACCAGCGCGGGGTTGTGCTCGATGAACTTCGCCAGCGGATCGGCCGCGAACAGCATGATGGTTACGGTGATGACCACCGCCGCGATCATGATCGGGACCTCGTCGGTCATGCCGACCGCAGTGAGGATCGAATCGACCGAGAACACCAGGTCCAGCGCGATGATCTGCGCGATCGCCGCGCTGAACGCCATCTGCCCCGCGCCCTTGTTGCGGTCGAGCATCTCGCCGGTCGGCTCGTCGGGATCCATTGCGTGATGAATTTCCTTCGTCGCCTTCCACAGCAGGAACAGACCGCCCGCGAGCAGAATCAGGTCGCGGCCGGAAAACGCCGTCTCGAACGCCGGCTCGCCGTGCAATCCCTCGCCGCCGCTGATGCCGAGATCGAACAGCGGCGCGCGCAGCGTCACCAGCCAGCCGATCACCAGAAGCAGCGCGATGCGCATGATCAGCGCCAGCGAGAGGCCGATCTTGCGCGCCCGCTTCTGCTGCTCCGGCGGCAGCTTGTTCGAAAGAATCGCGATGAAGACGAGGTTGTCGATGCCGAGCACCACCTCGAGCACCACAAGCGTGAGGAGGGCGGCCCAGGCGGCCGGATCGGTAAGCAGGGCAAGGATTTCCATCGCCAGCTTCATTGCCGAAGCCCAGTGGCGAGGCAAGCATTTGCGGTCGACCGGCAAAATTGCTCACGTCATGTCGACGTAACCTTAAATCGTTCGCACATTGGTTTTTTGTAGGCTATAGCTCGCCGCCTTGAGCAGCGGGGGCGAATCCACGCTTCTGTCCGGTGCGCCCGCCCGCGCCCGGATGGTGAGGCTAGGGCGAGACGAAGGTAAGTTTGGTTCATGGGTTACGACAGAGGTCGTCGCGGCCGGGGGCGCGACAAGCGGGACGGTTTCGGAGAAGAAGGAGGGTTCGATCCCTTCGCGGACAGCGGTGCGTCCCGCTTCGGCGGGAACGACTGGCGCGGCGGTGGTGACCGCTTCGGCGGATCCGAAGGCGGCGGGCAGCGTAGCGGCGGCTTCGGCGGCGGTGGCCAGCGCAGTGGCGGCGGCGGCTTCGGCGGCGGCCAGCGCAGTGGCGGCTTCGGCGGTGACCGCGGCGGCGGCGGTGGTGGCGGCATGCCGGCGCAGGTCGTCGGCACCGGCCAAGGCAAGGTCAAATTCTTCAACGGCCAGAAGGGCTTCGGCTTCATTCAGCGCGACGAGGGCGGTGAGGACGTGTTCGTCCACATCAGCCAGGTCGAGCGCGCCGGGCTCGAAGGGCTCGCCGAAGGCCAGGAGCTGCAGTTCAATCTGGTCGATCGCGGGGGCAAGATCTCGGCGGCCGATCTCCAGGTGGTCGGCGATGTCATCGCGGTGCCGCAGAAGCCGGCCGGCCCGCAGCGCCAGCTGACCGGCGACAAGGCGACCGGAACGGTGAAGTTCTTCAACTCGATGAAGGGCTTTGGCTTCATCACGCGCGACGACGGCAAGGAAGACGCCTTCGTCCACATCAGCGCGGTCGAGCGTTCCGGCCTCAAGGCGATCAACGAGGGCGACCGCTTCGAGTTCGATCTCGAGGTCGACCGACGAGGGAAGTACTCGGCGGTCAACCTTGTGCCCGTTCAGGGCTGACCCGCACGGATCGTCGTCCCAGCCGCACCCGGTCTGACCGGGTTCGGCCAAGACCATAAACGGATGCAATAGGCGGCCACCCCTGGTTGAAAGGGGGGCCGCCATTCGTCGTTCGCGCAAGAGCGCTTTCCGTAGGAATACCCTGTCATGACGATCACCCCGCTGATGCCCGTCTATCCCCGGTGCGAAGTCCGGCCGGTCCGCGGAGAAGGGTGTTACCTGATCGGTGAGCGTGGCGAGCGCTATCTCGACTTCGCAGCCGGGATCGCGGTCAACGCCCTGGGCCATGGCCATCCGCATCTGACCGCGGCGATCCAGCAACAGGCCGCGATGCTGATGCATGTCAGCAACCTCTACGGCTCGCCGCAGGGTGAAGCGCTGGCCAAGCGCATCGTCGACAACTGCTTCGCCGACACGGTGTTCTTCACCAACTCCGGCGCCGAGGCGATCGAGTGCGCGATCAAGACCGCGCGGCGCTATTTCTACGTCACCGACCGGCCCCAGCGGACCAGGATCATCACCTTCAACAACGCCTTCCACGGGCGGACGCTGGGGGCGATCTCGGCCACCAACCAGGCGAAGATGCGCGACGGGTTCGAGCCGCTGCTGCCCGGCTTCGACTACGCGCCGTTCAACGATCTCGAGGCGGCGCTGGCGCTGGTCGACGAGAACACCGCCGGGTTCATGGTCGAGACGGTGCAGGGCGAAGGCGGCATGACCGCCGGCACACCCGAGTTCATCAAGGGCCTGCGCCAGGCCTGCGACGAGCACGGCATGCTGCTGATCCTCGACGAGATCCAGTGCGGATACGGGCGCACCGGCACGTTCTTCGCCTACGAGCACTACGGTATCGAGCCCGACATCATGACGGTGGCCAAGGGTATCGGCGGCGGGTTCCCGCTCGGTGCCTGCCTCGCCACCGAGGAAGCCGCCAAGGGCATGGTGTTCGGCACCCACGGTTCGACCTACGGCGGCAACCCGCTGGCGATGGCGGCGGGGATGGCGATTCTCGACGTGATGCTCGAGCCGGGTTTCTTCGAGCATGTCACGCAAATGGGGGAGCGGCTGCGCGCGGCGTTCGAGCAGCTGCTTCCCAACCACGACCACCTGTTCGAGGAAATTCGCGGCAAAGGGCTGATGCTCGGCATCAAGCTCAAGGATCCGGCGGTTTCGCGCGAGTTCGTGGCGCACTTGCGCGACAACCACGGGCTGCTCACCGTCGCGGCGGGCGAGAACGTGTTCCGCGTGCTGCCGCCGCTGGTGATCGAAGAGCACCACATCGCCGAGTGCATCGAGCGGTTGAGCGAGGGAGCGCGGAGTTTCGCGCCGGCCAGCGATGACTGAGCCCAGGCACTTCCTCGACTTGTCGGACGCCGGTGCCGACGCGCTGGCGGCGATGATCGGCGATGCGCTCGACCGCAAGACGATCCGCAAGGGCTGGCCGAAGGGCCGGCCCGATCCCGACAAGCCGCTCGATGGCCACGTGCTGGCGATGGTGTTCGAGAAGAACTCGACCCGTACGCGGGTGAGCTTCGACATCGCCGTCCGCCAGCTTGGCGGCACCCCGCTGGTGCTCGACGCGGCGACCAGCCAGCTCGGCCGCGGCGAAACAGTCGCCGACACCGCGCGCGTGCTCAGCCGCATGGCCGACGCGATCATGGTCCGCACCGACGACCACGCCAAGATCGAGGAGATGGCGCGCTACGCCACGGTCCCGGTGATCAACGGGCTGACCGATCGCTCGCACCCGTGCCAGATCGTGGCCGACCTGCTGACCGTGATCGAGCAGGGCAAGCCCTTGCCCGGGCTCGAGCTCGCCTGGCTCGGCGACGGCAACAACGTGCTGCACTCGATCATCGAGGCCGCCGGGCTGATGAAGTTCAACGTCCGCATCGGAACGCCGCAAGGCTACGATCCCGACGATTCCTTCGTTGCCGAGGCGCGTGCACGGGGTGCGCGGATCACGCTGACGCGTGACGCGTTCGAGGCCGCGGCGGATGCGGATATCGTCGTGACCGACACCTGGGTCTCGATGGGCCAGCAGCACGCGCACAACAAGCTCGCGGCGATGGCCCCGTTCCAGGTCGACGAGCGCCTGATGGCCGCGGCGCGGCCCGACGCCCGCTTCCTCCACTGCCTGCCGGCGCACGTCGGCGAGGAAGTGAGCGCGGCGGTGTTCGAGGGTCCGCAGTCGGTGGTGTTCGACGAGGCCGAGAACCGGATCCACGCGCAGAAGTCGATCCTGCTGTGGTGCTTCGGCCTGCTGGCCTAGCTTAACTTTCGGGACTGGCTTCCCATATCCCGGGCATGACCGAACGCGCAAACTCCCCCGGCGGCGGGTCGGACCGTCTGATCGGCTTCACGATTCCGGGCCGCAACGTGCGCGGCCGGGTCGTGCGGCTGGGGCCGGTGCTCGACCGGATCCTCGCCGCGCACGACTATCCGGCGCCGATCCAGCGGCTGCTCGCCGAGGCGCTCGTGCTCACCGCGCTGATGGGAGGCCTGCTCAAGCCCGACGGAAGCCAGCTGACCCTGCAGGCGCAGACAGAGGGCGGCCCGGTCGATCTGTTGGTGTGCGACTACCGCGACGGCGAAGTGCGCGGCTACGTCCAGCACGACCTCGAGCGGACCGCCGGCCTGGCGGCCGATCCGTCGCTCCGCGAGCTGTTCGGGCAGGGCCACCTGGCGATCACGTTCGAGCTTTCCGACGTGAACCAGCGCTACCAGGGAGTGGTGCCGCTTGAGGGCGGCTCGCTGTCGCAGGCGGTCGAAGCCTATTTCGGACAGAGCGAGCAGGTCCCGACCCTGATCCGCACGGCTGTGGACCGCGATGGCCGAGGGCGCGTCGCTGGCGGGCTGCTTGTGCAGCACCTCGCCGAAGGCGAGGAAGGGCGCGAGCGGCTTCACCTGCGGATGGATCATCCCGAATGGGAGCACGTCTCGATTCTCGCGCAATCCGTGCGGCATGAAGAGCTGGTCGAACCCGATCTCGCGCTCGAGGAGCTCGTCTGGCGGCTGTTCCACGAGGAGCCCGAAGTTCGGGTACAGGCGAACGTCCCGCTGTCGCGCGGATGCCGGTGCTCGACGGTGCATTTCGAAGAGGTGCTCGCACGCTTTCCGAAGGAAGACCGCCGCGAGATGCGCGACGACAACGGGATCATTCTGGTCGATTGCGCTTTCTGCTCGCGCGAGTTCGCGATCGAGGATTAACGGTTCGTCTCACGTACGGGGCAGTTGGACGCTCGACCCGATTGTGATAATGAGGGTTCCATCGAACGGAGCATGGTGATGCGAAGGGCAACCGACTATCGGATTCCGTGGAAGGCCGGAGCTGCGATCGTGGCAATCGGGCTCGCCGCCGTTCCGCTCGAGGCGCAGGCACCCGAGTTGGGAATGCTCAACTCGCTGGCCAAGGGCGCATGGAACCTGCGCATCCGCGACGATGGCTCGCAGCGGCAGATCTGTGTGCGCGACGGCCGTGAGTTCATCCAGCTGCGCCACCGCGAGCCCGGCTGCAGCCGCTTTGTGGTGCAGGACGGTGCGAACGAGGTCGTCGTGCAGTATACCTGTCGCGGGAATGGCTACGGGCGGACCTCGATTCGCCGTGAGGGCAATGCGCTCGTGCAGATCCAGACCCAGGGCATCTACGACGGCGCGCCGTTTTCGTTCGCCGGGGAGGCGCGCCACAGCGGCAGCTGCTGACGCGTCGGGGCTTGCCCCGGCGCGCCGGCGTGCCTAGCCGGCATGCGATGCAAGCTCAGCACCCCGAAGCTGTCGTGCTGCTCTCGGGCGGCCTCGATTCGATGGTGGCCGCCGCGATCGCGCGCGAGCGCGGGTTCGCGATCAACGCGCTGACGATCGATTACAACCAGCGCCACCGTCGCGAGATCGAGGCGGCGCGTGAAATCGCGCAGGCGCTCGGCGCGATCAGGCATGTCGTCCTGCCGCTCGACTTGCGCCGGTTCGGCGGATCCGCGCTGACCGACGACCTCGCGGTCCCCAAAGACGGGCTCACCGACGACATCCCGATCACTTACGTTCCGGCGCGCAACCTGATCTTCCTGTCGCTGACGCTCGGCTGGGCCGAGCCGCTCGGCGTGCACGACATCTTCATCGGCGTGAACGCGCTCGATTACTCGGGTTATCCCGACTGCCGCCCCGAATTCATCGCCAGCTTCGCCGAGACCGCGCGGCTGGCGACGAAGGACGGTGCCACCGGGCATTCGTTCGCGATCCACACGCCGTTGCAACACTGGGGCAAGGACCGGATCGCGCAGGAGGCGCAGCGGCTTGGGCTCAATCCGGCAATGAGCTGGTCTTGCTACGATCCGACCCCGGCGGGGCTCGCTTGCGGGCTGTGCGACAGCTGCCGGTTGCGTCGAGCAGGCTTCGCCAAGGCTGGAGTCGAAGATCGCACGGTCTACGCCGAGTAGCCGGCTCGAGGGGGTGCGAATGGTGGGCGAGCAAACGCGGACTGGCGACTCCGAACGCCCGGTGGCGGGCTACAGCTGGTACGCGCTCGGAGTCCTGTTCCTCGTCTACTTGCTCAACTTCGTCGACCGCCAGATCCTCTCGATCCTCGCCAACGACATCAAGGCCGACCTCGGTCTGACCGACGCCGATCTGGGATTCCTTTACGGCACGGCATTCGCGATCTTCTACGCGCTGTTCGGCATTCCCCTCGGGCGCCTGGCCGACGGCTGGAGCCGCACCCGCTTGCTCGCGATCGGCCTCACGCTGTGGTCGTGCATGACCGCGCTTTCGGGTTTCGCGCGCAACGGCACCACGCTGGCGCTCGCCCGCGTCGGGGTGGGCGTCGGCGAGGCGACCGCCAGCCCCTGCGCCTATTCGCTGATCGCCGACTGGTTCCCCCGCCGGCTGCGCGCGACCGCGCTGGCGATCTATTCGGCCGGGCTGTTCGTCGGTAGCGGGCTGTCGTTGTTGATCGGTGGCGCGATCGTCGAGAGTTGGAACGCCGCCTGGCCGACCGGCGGCCCGCTCGGGCTGGTCGGATGGCAGGCGGCGTTCCTGGCCATCGGGTTGCCCGGGCTCATAGTTGCCGCGTGGGTGCTCTCGCTGCGCGAGCCGGTGCGCGGGGCGATCGACGGAATGCCGAGCCCGGGCGATCCGCGCGCCTGGCGCAGCTTCCTCGCACATACTGCGCTGATCGTCCCCCCGTTCACGCTGCTGGCCGCTGCGCGGCGCGGTGGCGGCGCGCTGGCGGCTAATCTCGCCGCAGCGGGGCTGCTCGCGCTGGCGGCGTGGTTGCTGGCCCGCGCGACCGGCAATGCCGCGCAATTCGTGTTTGTCGCAGTGGGCTACTATGCCGTGTTCAGCTGGACTTGCACCCTGCGCGCCGACGATCCGGCGACTTTCGCGCTGACCTGGCGCACACCGGCGTTCCTCGGGATCGTGCTGGCTTACGCGGTGATCTGCTTCATCGGCTACACCGTGTCCTACTGGGCGGCGCCCTATGCCGAACGCACGTTCGGCTTGGACAAGATCTCACTCGGCTGGCTGGTCGGCGCGCCCGCCGCGCTCGGCGGGTTCCTCGGCGTGATCGGCGGCGGTTGGCTTGCCGACCGGCTGCAGCGACGCTTCGTGGGCGGCCGCGTGCTGGTCGCTGCGATCGGCCTGCTCGCGCCGGTCCCGCTGGTGCTGGGCGGCTAC
>DATDLP010000053.1:0-6875 GCA_036519255.1 Croceibacterium sp. | reverse complement strand
CGCTGTGCGCAGGCTCGGCGCGCAGCCACAGACCGGGCCCACCGAGATCGCCCTGCGCGATGCTCGCCAGCGCCGTGCCAGCCGGCTCGGCCCTCTCCAGCTCGCGCACCATCTGCGCGCCCAGCCGGTAGCCGGCCAACTCGAGCCCCTCGCTGCGCCCGCGCACGAGCAGCGCCTCGCGCTCCTCCTCGATCCCCGCCTCCTTGCTCGCTATGATCCGCGCCCGCAGCAGCGCCCGCAGCAGCGTGGCGCCGTTGGCGGGGGCGTAACGGATCGCCGGAAGTCCGGCGGGCGCGCAGAGCGCACCGGCGCGAATGGCCAGTACTAGGCTTGCCCCGAAGTGCGCTGCAGCGGCTTCGCCCGCCAGCTGCCAGCCGGCCAGCGTCTGCGCCTCAAGCGGTGACAGGCTCTCGTTACACCCCGGCAGGTCGGGCAGGACCGTGTCGATCCCCGCCGCGTCGAGCAGGCGCATGACCTCGACCGTGAAATGGCGCAGCTTGTTGGCCTCGTCGAACAGCGCCGGCAACACCAGCACCCGCTGCTCGCGCCCCCGGTCGAACGCCAGCGCGAATTCGTCCCCGCCGGGTCCAAGCCAGGCGGCGATCATCCCGCGAGCCGGCCCCTGCGGCGCATCATCGCGCGCCGAGCTTGCCCTCGACGAACCCGAGCAGCGCGCCGTAGGTCTCGAGCATCTCGCCGTCGACCTCGTCGTCGTCGATCACGATCCCGAGGCGGTCCTCGATCTCGGTCAGTAGGCCGGCAACCGCCATCGAATCGAGCTCGGGCAGGTGCCCGAACAGGCCGGTCTCGGCAGTGAACGCCGCAGTGCGCGCCGGGGCAAGGCCGAGCACGTCCTGCAGCACCCCGCGCAAGGTGCGATCGGTTTCGGATTGGCCGCCGGTACTCGTCATCCAGAACCCCCTTCTCGCGCCGCACCTAGCCAGCGGCGAAAGGCGAGACAAGCTTGCGCGCAAGGGCCCTCACCAGTGTCGGCCAGTTTCGCGGATCGCCTGGCCGCAGGCAGGTCAGTCGGAAGCGGGGCCGCACCTGCTCCATCCAGTCGCGTTTGTAGGGATCGTCGCCGGTGCCGAAGTCGACCCACGCCACGCCGTCTCTGTCGATCACCTGCTCGAACAGCGCCGCGCTCAGCGTCGTACCGGCCGACAGCGGCCTGGCGCTTTCGAGATGCGCCAGCTTGTGGATCCACGCGGTGCCGTCCTCGACGGTCCAGAACTGCGCAGCGACGACCACGCCCGCGTGGCGCGCGAGCCCGAGGCGCAACCGGCCGGCTTGCCCTTCGGCTTCGGCGAAGCGCCGCAGGAGCGTAGGATCGCCTTCCTCGGGCTTCCAGCTTGCGGCATAGATTCGCTCGTAGGATTCCCAGCCGTGGCTACTGAACGCCGTCTGGATCTGGACCTCGACCTTCTTCGCCTTGCGCTTGAGCGTGGTGCGCAGCGAGCCCGGCCGGCCCGCGAGGTATTCGGCATAGCTTCGGCCATCCACGCGCAGCGCGTGATTGGTGTCGCAGGCCTCGCGCAGCACCAGCCAGCCGGCGCGGCGGAACGCCTGCTCGAGGCGGGTGGCGGTGCCGTCCTCGTCGGGCAGCTTGGTCAGCGTCACCCGGCCAGTGCGCGCAGGTAGGTCGCGCGCGAGTCGGGCGAGCAGGGTCTCGCGGCCTGCACCGCTGGTGGCGAGGTCCGACCAGGTGAAGGCGTACCAGTTGCTCAGGGCCTCGAGGCCGTTCTTCGCTGCAGCAAGGGGCAGGGCAAGCGCCTCGGACCCGTCGCGCGCGAGCGCGACCAGCGGCTTCGTGCCCGCGGTTTCGAGCAGTGCGAACCACTCGGCGCGCGCGAACGGGCCGCGGCCGGCGAATGCCAGCCCTTGCAGATCGTTAACCGTGTTGTGATAGCTGACCGCGATCACGTTTCCGCTTCCCAGGATCCCATGTTGCAAGCGCCCGACCCCGTGCCCCGGCCGCTCGATCATCTCGCCGAGCGCGGGCGCGACGACGCGCCGGCGCTGGTGCTGCGCTCGGGCACGCTTAGCTGGCAGGACTTAAGAACCCGTGTCGCCCGGCTCGCCGGCTGGCTTTCGGCGCGGGCGCCGGCGAAAGGCGCGCGGGTCGCGAGCTGGGCGGCCAAGGGCGAGCTGACCTGCCTCCTGCCGCTGGCGGCGGCGCGTGCCGGGCTCGTCCATGTGCCGATCAACCCGCTGCTCAAGCGCGCCCAGGTCGCGCACATCCTGGCTGACAGCGGCGCGAGCATGCTGATCGGTACGCTTTCTCGCTTATCGACGCTGGAACAAGACGATATCCCGGATACCTGCCAGAGATTTGAGGAAGAGCAGCCGCTTAGCGTCCATGCAGACGATGCGCTTCCGCCTTCGCAAGCCGATCCGGCCGACCTCGCCGCGCTGCTCTACACCAGCGGCTCGACCGGCCGCCCCAAGGGCGTGATGCTGAGCCACGCCAACCTGGGGCTCGGCGCGGTCAGCGTGGCGCACTACCTCGGGCTGGCCGAGGACGATGTGACCCTGGCGGTGCTGCCGCTGAGCTTCGACTACGGTCAGAACCAGCTGCTTTCGACATGGTACGCCGGCGGCGCGGTGGCGCCGCTCGATTACCTGACCCCGCGCGACGTCATCAAGGCGTGCGGCCGCCACGGCGTGACCACGCTCGCCGCGGTCCCGCCGTTGTGGGTCCAACTGGTCGAGCAGGGCTGGCCTGCCGACGCGGTGACGCCGCTGCGCCGCCTGACCAACAGCGGCGGCGCGCTGACGGTCGAACTGGTACGGGGCCTGCGCACGCTGTTCCCGCAGGCGCGGCTGTTCCCGATGTATGGCCTGACCGAGGCGTTCCGCTCGACTTACCTCGATCCCGCGCTGACCGACAGCCATCCGACCTCGATGGGCAGGGCGATCCCGTTTGCCGAGATCCTCGTGGTCGGAGATCGGGGCGACGTCACGGCTGCGGGCGAGGAAGGCGAACTGGTCCACTGCGGACCGCTGGTGGCGCAAGGCTACTGGAACGATCCGCAGCGAACCGCCGAGCGGTTCAGGCCCGCACCGCAGGCCTCCCGTTATGGCGGCACGGCGGTATGGTCGGGCGACCGCGTGACACGCGATGCCGACGGGTTGCTCTACTTCGTCGGCCGCCGCGATGCGATGATCAAGAGCGCGGGCAACCGCATCAGCCCGCAGGAGATCGAGGAGGCGGTGCTCGCCACGGGCTTCGCCTCCGAAGCGGCCGCGGTCGGCGTGCCCGATCCGCAGCTCGGCCAGGCGGTGCACCTGATCGTGCGCGGTTCCGGCGACGACGAGGGCCTGCGCGCCGCGCTTCGGCGCGAGCTTCCGAATTTCATGCAACCCCAGGCAATCCGCTGGGTAGAGCGTATGCCGCTCAATCCCAACGGCAAGATCGACCGCGCGGCGTTGCAGGCGGAGCTTGCCGGATGAAGCCGCTCGGTCCGATCCCGCCCGGCTTTGCCGCGCTCGACGGCGAGCTGGTGATCGGCGGGCGCACCGCGAGCGCGCTGGTCGAGCAGGCCGGCGGCACGCCGCTGTTCGTTTACTCGGCCGAGCTGATTCGCCGCCGGGTCGAGCAGCTGCGCGCGGCGATGCCGGAGCGCCTGCGAATTCACTATGCGGTCAAGGCGAACCCCTTCGGGCCCGTGCTCGAACTCATGCGCGCCCTGACCGACGGCTTCGACATCGCTTCGGGCGGCGAGCTGGCGATGGCGCTCGCGGCGGGGCAGGACCCGGCCGCGATCAGTTTTGCCGGCCCTGGCAAGCGCGACGCAGAGATCGAGCAGGCGATCCGCCACGGCGTTACGCTCAACCTCGAGTCCGAGGGCGAGGCGCGCCGCGCGCTGGCGATTGGTGAGCAGCTCGGCGCCGCGCCGCGGCTGGCGATCCGGGTCAATCCGAGCTTCGAGCTGCGCGGCTCGGGGATGAAGATGGGTGGCGGTGCCAAGCCGTTCGGCATCGACCAGGAACGCGTGCCGGCGCTCGCGC
This sequence comes from Croceibacterium sp., assembly GCA_036519255.1. Taxonomy (GTDB): domain Bacteria; phylum Pseudomonadota; class Alphaproteobacteria; order Sphingomonadales; family Sphingomonadaceae; genus Croceibacterium_A. The sequence continues at coordinate 2,864 of DATDLP010000053.1, read as the reverse complement.
GCGAGGTGATCGCCGCGGGTGCCGAGTGGCGCGGCCTGCACATCTTCACCGGCAGCCAGGCGCTCGACGCCGCGGCGATCGCCGAGACGCAAGCCAACGTGCTCGACCTCGCAGCGCGTCTCACCGCGGAGATCGGCACGGCGTTGCCGCACCTGAACATGGGCGGCGGCTTCGGCATCCCCTATTTCCACGGCGACACGCCACTCGACCTGGCGGCGATCGGCCGTGCGCTGGCGGACCGGCTGGCCGCGCCTCCGGATGAGCTTGCGGGCACCGAATTCGCGATTGAGCTCGGCCGGTTTCTGGTCGGCGAGGCGGGCGTGTACCTGACGAGGATCGTCGACCGCAAGGAGAGCCACGGGCAGACATACCTGGTCACCGACGGCGGGCTGCACCACCAGCTCGCCGCCTCGGGCAACTTCGGCACGGTCGTCCGCCGCAACTATCCCGCGGCGATCGCGACCAAATTCGCCGCTGAGCCGGTCGAGGAAGCCAGCGTGGTGGGCTGCCTGTGCACTCCGCTCGACCGCTTGGCCGACCAGGCCCTGCTGCCTCGCGCCGAGGTCGGCGATCTTGTGGCGGTGTTCTGCGCCGGCGCCTATGGCGCCAGTGCCAGCCCGGCGGCTTTTCTCGGGCAAGGGCCGGCGCGGGAGCTGCTGATTTGAAACGGCAATTATCGGCACTCGCGCTGGTAACTGCGACGCTCGCCGTGCCCGTTTCCGCTTAAATTACCGGGCGCACCCCGTTCGGGGCGATGCTTAACGAAGCGAGACTTGAAGTCGACTGCAGGCATGGCTGCCCGTCCGCGATCCGCCGCGACGATGTCCCCTCCGACGCATACAGCGTCGCTTACCGCGGTGCGGTGTACCGCTTCCTGTTGGAAATCAGCCTGCGCCCGCTGGTCTCCTCGCGCTTCAACGAGGACGACCGCAACGACTTCAACCTCTCGCTCAACGTGCTCGACCGGTACCTGACCTGTCTCGAGGAGCATCTCGAGGCGGGGGACGACACCGATTATGCGGACAAGGCCGCGGTGGATCAGCTTGCCGCGCGTGCGAGCGAGGCGTGCAAGCCCATTCGCGTTGCGTCTTTGCGCGCCGTCGCGTTCGAAGGACCGGACTTCGTTTCGACGAAGAAGGACCGGACTTCGTTTCGACGAACAGGTTGGCGGACCTGGAGAAGCCCAAGGGAGACGTTTCCGTAGAGTTGGGGGCCGTCCAGGACTTCGCCGTCGCCTATCATGCGGGTCGCAGGGGCGTCGTGTGGGGGTACGCGGTAGCCATGCAGCGATTGCCGAAGGTGCTTCCAGCCACGACCCTGCCATAGCGCGAGCGCCGTCCTGGACGCGTTAATCCCTTCGAAACCCAAGCCCTTAACGCGTTCTCCAGCCGCCGTCCCGTAGCGGGACAGCGGCTCCGAAACCCGCGAATTCCCGCGGTTTTTGGGCTCAAGGCTAACGGGATGTTCACCCTTTTCCGCGACAAAGCGGCCCGGATCCAACGGGCGGCCGCATGTCGCCGCCGGCAACCACTGGAAGGACGCATTCGATGCGATCGACCGCACTGTCCCGCCTGATCGCCGCGCTGGCGGTGGGTGGACTTGCGCTGTCCGGCTGCGCGTCGGGCGGTGCCGAGCTGGCGCCGGCGAGCTTCGTCGCGATGCAGGAAGGGCCGGGCGAGGAATACGTGATCGGCCCGCTGGACGAGCTGACGGTCCACGTCTGGCGCAACGACGAGCTCGGCGCCAAGGTGCAGGTCCGCCCTGACGGGCGCATCACGACGCCGCTGGTGTCCGACATGCCGGCGGTGGGCAAGACCCCGACGATGCTGGCCGAGGACATCCGGCTGCAGCTCTCGCAGTACATCGCCGAGCCGCTGGTGACGGTGATCGTCAACCAGTTCGCCGGCACCTTCAGCCAGCAGGTCCGCGTGGTCGGCGCGACCGAGAAACCCGCCTCGCTGCCTTATCGTGCCAACATGACGCTGCTCGACGCGATGATCGCGGTCGGCGGCCTCAGCGAGTTCGCCTCGGGCAACCGCGCCAAGCTCGTGCGGTTCGACAAGACCGTCGGCCAGCAGCGCGAATATGCGCTGCGCCTCGGCGACCTGCTCAAGAAGGGCGATAGCCGGGCCAACGTGATGCTGATGCCGGGCGACGTCATCATCATCCCCGAGAGCATGTTCTGAGGGAGGACGCGGCTTGACCCTCGTCCTCGAAGAGCTGCGCGCGGCGCTGTGGACGGTGTGGAACCGCCGCTGGCTGGCGCTGGCGGTGGCCTGGGGCGTGTGCCTGCTCGGCTGGCTGGTGGTCGCGCTGATCCCCAACAGCTACGAATCCGAAGCGCGGCTCTACGTCCAGCTCGACGATGCGCTGGCCGAGCAAATCGGCATCGGCGCGGACAGCCGGCGCAAGGACATCGAGCGGATCCGCCAGACGCTGACCAGCGCGGTCAACTTCGAGAAGGTCGTCCGCTCGACCCGCATCGGCGACACGGTCACAACCCCGGCGCAGATGGAGCGCGCGGTCGGCACGCTGGCCGACGACGTCAAGGTCGTGGGCGACGAGAAGAACGTGTTCCAGATCACCGCGACCAGCGGCCGCAGCGACCTGTCGGACGGCGAAAACGCGCAGCTGGCGCAGGATATCGCGCAGCGCATGATCGACATCTTCCGCGAGGAGAACCTCGGCGGCAACCGCGGTGAGATGCGCGAGACGATTGCGTTCCTCGACCAGCAGCTCGCGCAGCGACAGAAGGAGCTCGAGGAAGCCGAGGCACGCCGCCTCGCGTTCGAGGCCGAGCATCCCGACCTCGTCGGCGGTGCCGCCTCGATCACCGCCCAGCTCGGCGCCACGCGGTCCGAGCT
>DATDLP010000052.1:0-4762 GCA_036519255.1 Croceibacterium sp. | reverse complement strand
GACCCCTTCGCGCCTTCGCGTCTTCGCGTGCAGCCCGGAACAAAAAGCGATTCTTGACGACGAGTCCGCCGAGGAGGATGATGCGCGCCGCTCGGAGGACAGGGAAACGACGATGGCATCACGCGCACTGACGCGCCCCGGCGGACGGGCGCAGCCGACCGACTGGCGTGCCGCGTTCCGACGCTCGCTGGCTCGCGCGGGGCAGCTCGCGGGCGCCGCGGTGCTCGGCGCAGCGACGCTGTTCCTCAGCCTCGCGCTGGTCTCGTACACCCAGACCGATCCCTCGCTTTCGACCGCCGCCGGCGGCGAGGTGCGCAACTGGATGGGGCTTCCGGGCGCGTTCGCCGCCGAGCGCGCGCTGTTCCTGTTCGGCGTGGTCTCGGTGCTGTTCGTGCCGATGCTCTACGCGTTCGCGCGCAAGCTGTGGCGCGACGCCGAGCGCGAGGAGACCCCGCACGGTCGCCGCTGGTGGCGCACGGTCGCGCTGCTGCTGCTGGCGATGGTCCTGCTCGGCACCGCGCTCGCGCTCGCGACCAAGGACTGGAGCGCGCTGCCCGACAGCCTGCCCGCCTCGTGGGGGGGCATCGCCGGCCTGCTCGGCGCGGGCGCGATCGAGGCGCTCGCCGGCCGCCTGCCCGAGGCGGCGCAGCTGTGGACCCGGCTCGGCCTCGGCCTCGTCAGCCTGATCGCCGGCGCGGCGCTCGCCGCACGCGTGTTCGCGTTCGACTGGGCGCGGCTGATGACGCTGCCCGACGTGCTGCGCCGCGCGCCGCGGCTCAGCGAGCCCAATCCGTTCAAGCCGAAGAAGGAGCGCCGCGCGCAACGCGCCGAGCCGCTCGCCGACAACGACGACGAGCCGCAGCGGCGAGCGCCCGAGATCACCGACCCGAGCCTGCCGCCGCGCCCGGCCAGGGCCGCCGGCAAGGCGCGCCAGCAGGACCTGTTCGAGACCTACCAGCTGCCCAGCCTCGACCTGCTCGAGGACCCGCCGGTCGAGACCGCGCCCAAGCTCGACAAGCTCGCGCTCGAGCGCAATGCGCGGCTGCTCGAGAACGTGCTCGACGACTTCAACGTCAAGGGCGAGATCACCGCAGTGCGCACCGGGCCGGTGGTGACGATGTACGAGCTCGAGCCCGCGCCGGGCATCAAGGCCAGCCGGGTGATCGGCCTCGCCGAGGATATCGCGCGCAACATGAGCGCGATCTCGGCGCGCGTCAGCCCGATCCCGGGCAAGACGGTGATGGGCATCGAGCTGCCCAACGCCGACCGGCAGACGGTCAGCTACAAGGAACTGGCTGCGAGCGAGGCGTTTGTCGGGCACAAGGGCAACCTGCCGATCATCCTCGGCAAGGACATCGCCGGCGAGCCGGTGGTGGCCGACCTCGCGGCGATGCCGCACCTGCTCGTCGCCGGCACTACCGGCTCGGGCAAGTCGGTCGGCCTCAACACGATCCTGCTCTCGCTGCTCTACCGCTTCACGCCCAACGAGTGCCGCCTGATCCTGATCGATCCCAAGGTGCTCGAGCTCAAGACCTACGACGACATCCCGCACCTGCTTTCGCCGGTGGTGACCGAGCCGGCCAAGTCGGTCCGCGCGCTCAAATGGGCGGTCGAGGAGATGGAGCGCCGCTATCGCATGATGAGCGACATCGGCGTGCGCAACCTCGGCGGGTTCAACGAGCGGGTGAAGACAGCGATCGCCAAGGGCAAGCCGCTCGGCCGGCGGATCCAGACCGGGTTCGACCCCGACACCGGCGAGGAGCTGATCGAGGAGGAGCAGCTCGACTACGCGGTCTTGCCGCAGATCGTGCTGATCGTCGACGAGCTGGCCGACCTGATGATCACCGTCGGCAAGGAGATCGAGGTGCTGATCCAGCGCCTGAGCCAGAAGAGCCGCGCCGCGGGCATCCACCTGATCATGGCCACCCAGCGCCCGTCGGTCGACGTGATCACCGGCGTGATCAAGGCCAACCTGCCGACGCGGATCAGCTTCCACGTAACCAGCCGGATCGACAGCCGCACGATCCTCGGCGAGCAGGGCGCCGAGCAGCTGCTCGGCAAGGGTGACATGCTGTTCAAGCCGAGCTCGGGCGCGCTGCGCCGCGTGCACGGCCCGTTCGTCAGCGACGAGGAGGTCGAGCGCGTCGCGACCCACTGGCGCGGCCAGGGCGCGCCGGCCTACGTCGATTCGGTCACCGAGGAGCCCGAGGACAACATGTTCGGGTTCGAGGACGACTTCACCGCGAGCGACAACCCCGAGGAGCGCAAGTACCGCCAGGCGTGCCAGATCGTGTTCGAGCACCAGAAGGCGTCGGGCTCGTGGCTCCAGCGGCAGATGGGCGTGGGCTACAACACCGCCGCCAAGTGGATCGAGAAGATGGAGCACGACGGCTTCGTCGGCCCGGCAAACCATGTCGGCCGGCGCGACATCTACCGCGACCGGGACGGCAACCCGCTCTAGCCTGCGATCACGGAACTACCGGCGTCATAGATCGATTTACCTCTCGCTGCGCCCGTCGGCGCGCTGGCGAGGAGGCTTAGATGTTGAAGCAGGTTGCAGTTGCGGTAGCGCTGGCCGCATCGACGGCATTGCTGACGGCTTGCGACAACGCCGGCACCGACCAGGCCGAAGACCGGGTCGAGGACGCCGCAGAAGCGAGCGCCGTCGCGGCGGGACCGACGCCGGTCGCGCTCGGGCTGTCGGAAGCCCAGCTGCTCGACGCCGATCTGCGGGCCGCGGACGGCGTCGAGCTCGGCGACGTCATGAACCTGCTGCGGGCCGCGGATGGCAGCGTCGACCGGCTGCTCGTCGAGATCGAGGACAGCAACCCCGACCGGTTCGTCGAGATTCCCGTCCAGGGGCTGACGGTGGTGACCCGCGGCGACGACACCGACCTGGTGACTACGCAAACCGCGGCCGACCTTGCGGCCCTGCCTGCAGCCAGCCTGCCGACGACCTGAGGCCGATCGCCCGCCGCGGGCGAGCCAGGCTAGGGCTCGTCCGCTGCCGGGGGCGTCGTCGGCACCGCTGGCCGCGGGCGGAACGAAATCCGCAGCGGCGTGATGTGCCCGTCGGCGCGTAGGCGGATGTGCACCGTGCCCTGCAGCGCGGGGTCGGTGAGCTGCTCCTGCAGCCGCGCGCCTTCCGCCTGCGAGACGTAGAGCCGGCCGGTCGTGATGCCGCCGCCGAAATCGTCCGAATAGTCGTACGCTCGGACCGGATTGCCGCAAGCGCGCCCGTCGCCGAAGGTGACCCGGTCGATCGTCGGCGCGGTGCCCTGAATGCACAGCTCGCGCGCGTAGACCAGCTCGCTGACGCGCTCGGATACCGGCCAGTCGTAGGTGAACACGACGTAGTGCCCGCGCAGCAGGTCGCGCGGGTCGTAGCCGGCGATCGGCACGTCCCACTCGGTGCCCTGCTGCGCACGGACGTGGGTGTAGCCCCATGTCGCGGCGAGCCCGAGCAGCGGCAGCGCCAGCGACAGCGCGCGCAGCGCGGGGCTCACGCGGGCTCTCCGGTGACCGGGGCGAAGGTCTTCGACACGCGCACCGCGGCGAAGGCGATGCCGAGCACCAGCAGGCCGCTGACGATCAGCCCGACCCCGCTGAACAGCAGGTCGCTCGCCAGCTCGAAGCTGAGGACGATCAGCCGCACCGCGACCACGCCCACCGCGACCTGGAACACGCCGCGCGAGCCGGCATGGAGCGCGGCGAACGCCACCCCGGTCCACAGCGCCATGAACAGCACCCCTGCCGCGAGCTGGCTGCCCGAGAGGACGAAGCCGAGCAGCACCGCCAGTGCCGCGCCGAGCAGCACGCCGGCGACGGCTTCGCCGGTCCGCGCGGGCCGCGCCCGCCACACCGCCAGCGCGGACAGCGAGGCGACCAGCGCGCCGGTCGCCAGGCCGAGGAAGATCGTCCCGGCATCGTCGTGCTTGGTGAAGGTTTCGAACGCGCAGACGACGATGGCGAGGCTCGCCAGCCCGAGGGCGTAGGTGAGCCCGAGCCGCTCGATCGTGATCCAGAACGCCTGCCGGGCGCTCCTCCGGCGCTGCGCCGCGCCCAGTCCCGCCAGCAGGATCGCCACGCTGACCGCCAGCGACGCGCGCACCGTCCGTATCGTCTCGGAGAATTCCTCGCCGTACCCGCCGTTCGCTTCGATCGCATAGTTCCAGCCGGTGAAGACGAGCGTCACCGCGATGGTCGCCGCGGTCAGCCAGCTCAGCCCGTGGAGCAGCAGCAGCGGCCCGAACAGCACCAGCCACAGCGCCAGCGGCTGCCATAGCGGCGAGCTGGTCTGGTAGACCTGCCCCACGTGGCCCATGAAGGTCAGGCCCAGCGCCCCGAGAATGAACAGCGCCGCCTCGTGCAGCCACGGCTGCCGTTCGGCCAGCGAGCTCGCCCGCAGCCACAGGAACGCGGCAAGCCCGGCCATCAGCGCGAAGTGGAGCGACAGCCGGACGATTCCCGGGATGTCGTCCCAGTTGGCCGCGACCACCGAGAGCACGCCGAGCCCGATCGCCAGCGCGGCGATGCCGAACACCGCCCACAGCGCGAGCGGCCGGGCGTGCTCGTCCTCCCATTGCCGGATGCGCGCGGCGGTATCGCCGTCGATGAGCCCCGCCGCCTCCCACGCCTTGAGCTTGCGTTCCGACATCCGCCTGCAAGCTATCGGCGCGTGGCGGAAATGCAATCGGACCGTGACGCTGGCACCGCCTCGCGTCTCATGGCATGCCGCTGCCGGACCGCGACGGGAGATTGC
>DATDLP010000051.1:0-5041 GCA_036519255.1 Croceibacterium sp. | reverse complement strand
GGATTTCGCTGCGCCTGTGCCACGGCCATACCGCCGGGCTGATGGTCGTGTGCTGCGAAACCGCGCGTGGCACCGTGGTTCTCGCCAGCGATGCCGCGCACCTCTACGCCAACCTCACGCGGAAGATCGCCTTCCCGATCTTCGTCGACGAGGCCGACTACGCGGAGGCACAGGCGCGGGTCATGGAACTGGCGGGCGGCTCGCTCGACCACGTGATCCCGGGCCACGACCCGCTGGTGCTCGCGTGCTTCCCGTCCGAAAACGACATCGCCCGAGTTGACCTCGCGCCGCTGGTGCCTATCGCCGAGACGCAATGACAGACTCTGGGACCACGATCGGATTCCTCGGCCTCGGGCGCATGGGTGCGCCGATGGCCTCTCGCCTCGTCGGGCACGTCGACCGGCTGCTCGTCCACGACATTGCGCCCGCCGCGGTCGATGCGCTGGTCGCCAAAGGCGCGGAGGCCGCGGGCTCTGCCGCCGCGCTCGGCGCGAGCTGCGAGATTGTCTTCACCAGCCTGCCCACTCCACCGATCGTGCGCGAAGCGGTGGCCGAGGTAATCTCCGGCGGCACTCCGCGAATCGTGTGCGATCTTTCGACCTCGGGCCCCAAGCTCGCGCAGGAGCTGCACGACATGCTGACCGCCAAAGACGTGGCCAGCTTCGACGCGCCGGTTTCGGGCGGGATCCGCGGCGCCGAGCTTGGCTCGCTGGCGATCATGGTCGGCGGCCCCGAGGCGCTCTACGAGGACGTTCGCCCGATCCTCGACCGCATCGGCAACCCGTTCTTCATGGGCGAGCAGCCCGGCGCGGGTCAGGTGGCCAAGCTCGCCAACAACCTGCTCAGCCTCGCCGCGATCGCCACCACCGCCGAAGCGATGACGCTGGCGATCAAGGCCGGGCTCGACCCGGCGCGGATGATCGAGGTGCTCAACGCCGGCACCGGCGCCAACTCCGCCACACGCGACAAATGGCCGCGCGCGGTGCTGCCGCGGACCTTCGACTTCGGCTTCTCCGCTGCGCTTAGCCTCAAGGACACCCGCTTGGCGCTCGAGGAAGCCAAGGCGATGGGCGTGCCGCTGCCGACGGGCGAGCGGCTCGCGGCGCTGCTCGACCGCGTCCTGGCGACCTACGGCGACGACGCCGACTTCACCGCGATGGCCAAGGTGGTCGAGGCCGACGCCGGGCTTGATCCGGAAAGGCCCGCCTGATGCGCCTCGATGGCGCCATGCTGTTCGTCGTCGATCTCGCAGCGATGGAGGCGTTCTACCGCGACGTCGTCGGCTTCGCTCCGATCGAGGAGACGAGGCTCGACGACTGGGTCGAGTTCGACACCGGCGCGACACGCTTCGCGCTCCACGCGATTCCTGCCCATTTCGGTGCGACGGCCTCGCCCACGCCGCGCAAAACCGAGGGCTGCAAGCTGATCCTCGCGGTCGACCACGCGGATGCGGCGCGCGAACGGCTGGCTGCGGCGGGCGCGACGATCCTCGACCGGCCATGGGGCGGATGGGACTTTGCCGATCCGGAAGGCAACGTGCTCGGGGTGAAGGCCTAAGATGCTGGCGAGCCTTCCTGCTCGCCTGTTTTCCCTGAGCGGCAGGCTCAATGTGCCCGAAGCGTTCTTGCTTCAGATGCTGGTTACCGGCCTTGGATCAGCCCTTGTCTTTGCTCTGAGCCAGGGGGTGGATTTTCGACGCGAAGTGGAGGTTCGACTGGCAATCGACGCGCTTGTCGGGCTCGGGATGTTTTTCCTGCTGACCAAGCGTCTTCACGATCACGGCTGGTCGGGCTGGTGGGCCCTTCTCGGCCTGCCGCTGATTCCGCTCGATGCCTATAAATCCTGGCGCGTCACCTTGCTTAATCCCGAGGTGCTGACGGGCCAGAATCCCTCATGGTACATGCCCGCCACCCTGCTCTCCATGCCGCTCATTGTCGCGCTCTTGGGCGTGTTCTTGATACCCGGTGGTTCGCAAGAGAACCGCTACGGACCCAGTCCACGACGCGCGCGGAACGCGCTGCTTACAACGCCTGATACATGATCAGCGCGTCGACGGACCCCAGGCGCGGATGATCGAAGCCGCCGGGGATTCGTCCGACGATTGCGAACCCCATCGCTTGCCACAGGCGCACCGCGCGCTCGTTGGTGCTGACCACGAAGTTGAACTGCATGCCGTGGTAGCCGCGACTGCGGGCATGCCCGAGCGAGTGCTCGCACATCGCCCGCGCCACGCCGCGGCCGCTCGCCTGCGCGCTCACCATATAGCCGCAGTTGCACACGTGCCCGCCGCCGCCGGCCTGGTTGCGGCGCATGTAGTAGGTGCCGAGGACGGTGCCCGACTCTTCGGCAACGAAGGCCTCGTTGGCGAGCCAGATGGCCAGCGCATCCTCGCGATCCATGTCGCGGTCGAGCGCGTAGGTCTCGCCGGTGCGAAGCACTGGCTCGAGGATGCGCCAGATCGCGTCGCCGTCGGCGGAGGTGGCCGGGCGGATGCGCATCAGCGGAGCTGGCTGTCCTTGCTGCCGCGCCGGTTGATGCCGCCTGCCACGCGCCGTGCGTCGCGGGAGGACTGGCACGGCACGCAGGTGCGCACGCCGGGCAGGGCCGCGCGCCGCGCTTGCGGGATCGGCTCGCCGCACTCGTCGCAGAAGCGCGCGCCTTCGCCCGCCGGCATGTTCGCGCGCGCGGCCAGCACCGCGTCCTTCACCGTGTCGTCGATCTGATCCTGCACCGCGCCGTCGCGCGTCCAGCCGCCTGCCATCTTGCGCTCCTTTCCCCGAACAACATGGGAAGGCGCGGGCGAGTTTCCAGCGCAGGCGGATACCGCGCGCCATCGCGCGCGTTGAGCCGTCGATGAAGATCGCCAGCTACAACGTCAACGGCGTCAACGGCCGGTTGCCGGTCCTGCTGCGCTGGCTCGAGCAGCGGCAGCCTGACGTGGTCGTATTGCAGGAGCTCAAGGCGCCCGACGAGAAGTTCCCCGAACGCGCGATCCGCGACCTCGGCTACGAGGCGGTCTGGCACGGCCAGAAGAGCTGGAACGGCGTCGCCATTCTCAGCCGGGTCGGCGAGATCCACGAGACGCGCCGCGGACTGCCCGGCAACCCCGACGACATGCACAGCCGCTATCTCGAGGCGGCGGTCGGCGGCTTGCTGATCGGCGGGCTGTACCTGCCGAACGGCAATCCGCGGCCCGGGCCGAAGTTCGACTACAAGCTGCGCTGGTTCGAGCGGCTGATCGAGTATGCCGAGGGTCTGTTCGCCAGCGGGCTGCCGGTCATGCTGGCGGGCGACTTCAACGTCATGCCGACCGAGCGGGACGTCTACAAACCTGAGCGCTGGCTCGACGACGCGCTGTTTGCGCCCGAAACCCGCGCCGCCTGGTTCCGGCTGGTCGGGCAGGGCTGGCTCGACGCGCTGCGCCACGTCCATGGCGAGGCGACCGTCTACACCTTCTGGGACTACTTCCGGAACGCGTTCGCGCGGAATGCCGGCCTCAGGATAGACCATTTCCTGCTCAGTCCGCCGCTGGCCGCACGGCTGGCCGATGCCCAGGTCGACGTCGAGGTGCGCGGCTGGGACAAGACCAGCGACCACGCGCCGGTGTGGATCGAGCTGTCGGACGGCAAGCGTGGCGCCGCGCGGAAGCCATCTCGCGGCTGAGTCGGACGACGCTCGAGCGGGCGAAATCTTACCGTTGCCAAACGCCCCGGATGCCGTGAAACCCCGGCATGCTTTCGCGGATGCAGTTCTCGGGCACCTGGCGCGACTACCAGGCGGCGGTTCTCGCCGAGTTCGAGGCGTCGTTCGCCGACGAGCGCATCCACGTGGTCGCCGCGCCCGGGGCAGGCAAGACCGTGCTCGGGCTCGAGGTGGTGCGCCGGCTCGCGCGGCCCGCGCTGGTGCTCGCGCCGACGCTGGCGATCCGCGAGCAGTGGGCCGACCGGCTGTGCCCGCTGTTCCTGCCCGCGCCGCCCGAGCCCGAGGCGATCTCGCGCGATCCGCTAAAGCCCGCGGTGCTCACGCTCGCGACCTATCAGGGACTCAACGCGATCGACCGGCGCGGCGATCTGGACGCGGTCAAGGCCGCGCTCGCCGCGCTCGGGCCGCTCACCGTGGTGCTCGACGAGGCGCATCACTTGCGGCGCGAATGGTGGCGCACGCTCGAGCAGCTGCTCGCCGCCTTGCCCGACCTCCGGCTGGTCTCGCTGACCGCGACTCCGCCGTACGACGTCGAGTTCGCCGAATGGCAGCGCTACGAAAGCCTGTGTGGTCCGATCGACCTCGAGATCGGCATTCCCGACCTCGTGCGCAACGGCGACCTCTGCCCGCACCAGGACCACGTGATCCTGTCGCACCCGACCGAGGATGCCATGGCGCTGCTCACGCGGCACCGCGAGGCGATCGCCACGCTCGAGCACGAGCTGCGGACCGACGCGGCGCTGCACGACCGGCTCGCCGCGCATCCGTGGCTCGCGGCGCCCGACGACCACGTCGAGGACATCCTCGAAGCGCCCGAGGTGCTTTCGGCGATCCTCGTGCTGTTCGCTGCGGCCGAGCGGCCGCTGCCCCAGGCGGCACTCGCGCTGCTCGGCGTCGCGCGGCGCGACGTGCCCGCGCCGTCCGCGTTCTGGCTGCAGGTGCTGCTCAACGCGCTGACCGGCCCGTTCGCGCGCACCGCCGGGCTCGATTCCGAGTGGGTCAAGCACTTGCGCAACCGGCTGCACCAGCTCGGCTTGATCGAGAACGCACGGGTCCGGCTGCACGAGACCCGGGCGATCTACCGCCTGATGGCGGCGAGCCTGGCCAAGCTCGACAGCATCGCCGCGATCGCGCGCGAGGAGAGCGCGAACCTCGGGTCCGCGCTGAGGATGGTCGCGCTGTCCGACCACCTGCGCGCTGGCGAGCTGCCGCAGGCGCCCGACGATCCGTTCCGCCCCGCACGGCTCGGCGTGGTGCCGATCTTCGAGACGCTGCGCCGCGCGGGCGTGGCCGAGCGCGCGCTCGCGGTGCTGAGCGGGACGCTGGCGATCCTGCCCGC
>DATDLP010000050.1:0-2847 GCA_036519255.1 Croceibacterium sp. | reverse complement strand
CACGGCACGCCGGGCGAGGACGGCACGGTGCAGGGCCTCATGGACATCATGGGCCTCAAGTACACCCACTCCGGCGTCGTCACATCGGCCATCGCGATTGACAAGGAGCTGACCAAGCACGCGCTGGTGCCGCACGGCATCCCGATGCCGGGCGGGCGGATCGTGCGGTCGGCCGAGCTTTACGAGGGCGATCCGCTCGCGCGGCCCTATGTGCTCAAGCCGGTCAACGAGGGCTCCTCGGTCGGGGTGGCGATCGTGACCGCCGAGGGCAACTACGGCAATCCGATCCGCCCGGATGTGACGGGGCCGTGGCAGCAGTTCGAGAGCCTGCTGGCGGAGCCCTACATTCGCGGACGCGAGCTGACCGCGGCGGTGCTCGGCGACCGCGCGCTGCTGGTGACCGAGCTCGTGCCCAAGTCGGGCTTCTACGACTTCGACGCCAAGTATACCGACGGCATGACCGAGCACGTCTGCCCCGCGCAGATCCCGCCCGAGATCGAGCGGCTGTGCCTCGACTACGCCCTCCGGGCGCACCGCCTGCTCGGCTGCCGCGGCACGAGCCGCTCGGACTTCCGCTGGGACGACGAGCAGGGCACCGAAGGCCTGTTCCTGCTCGAGACCAACACCCAGCCCGGGATGACCCCGCTGAGCCTGGTGCCCGAGCAGGCGCGGCACTGCGGCATCGACTACGCCGAGTTGGTCGAGATCGTGATCGAGGACGCGCTCGTGCACTTCGGCAAGCTCGGCCCTTCGACAGGCTCAGGAGCCGGCTGATGGCGCAGACGATCCGCCGCAACGCCGGGCCGGTGCGCCGCCAGGCGCGCACGCAGGGCAACCGGACCAAGGTCCGCAAGGCGAAGGCCAAGACCAATTCGCTGATCGACGCGCTGATGCGCGTGCTGCCGTTCACCGAGGAACAGCTGCACAAGACGTTTCTCGTGCTGATCCTCGCCGCCGCGGCGGCCGCGGCGTGGGCGATCGCCAGCGTCGCAGGACTGACCGAGCTGGCCGGTCGGCAACTCGCCTATGCGGCGGCCGATGCCGGATACGAGGTCGAGCGGGTCGAGGTGCGCGGGGTCGAGCGGATGAACGAGCTCAAGGTCTACGAGCGCATCCTCGGCCAGAAAGACCTCGCGATGCCGCTGGTCGACCTGCAGGAACTGCGCGCCGCGCTGATGAACGACAAGGATTTCCCGTGGGTCGCCGAGGCGCGGGTCTCGCGTCAGCTGCCCGACACGATCGTGGTCGACATCGTCGAGCGCCAGCCGCACGCTGTCCTGCGCCGGCCCGGGCGCCTCGCGCTGATCGACGCCACCGGAAAGGTGCTCGAGCCGGTATCCGAAGCCGAAGCCAAGGGCATGCTGCTGATCTCCGGCCCGGGCGCGCAGGCGCGGGTCGAGGAACTGAGCACGCTGCTCGACGCGGCGCCGGCCTTGCGCCCGCAAGTGGCCGAGGCCGAATGGGTCGGCAACCGGCGGTGGAACCTCACGTTCAAGACCCGCCAGGTCCTCGCGCTGCCGCAGGGCAAGAAGGAATCCGCCGGCGCGCTGATGAGCTTCGCCCGCCTCGACGGCGTGAACCGCTTGCTGGGGGGTAAGGCGGTTGCGTTCGACATGCGCAATCCCGACCGGATCTATCTGCGCTGCCCGGCGTGCCGGGCGGAGGACGCCGCCACCGACGAGACAGGAGGGACCTGATGGCCAGCAAACCCGCAACCGGCCCCCGCATCGAACGCGTGTTCGGCGCGGTCAACATCGGATCGTTTCGCATTTCGGCGATGATCGCCGGGCTGACCGAGAGCGGCGAGATGCTCGTGCTCGGTAGTGGGCACCGCGCGGCGCAGGGCATCCGCCGCGGCTACGTGACCGACATGGCTGCCGCGACTTATGCCGTGCGCGACGCGATCGAGCGCGCCGAGAAGATCGCCGGGACCAACGTCGCCAGCGTGTGGATCGGCTGCTCGGGTGCCGGCCTCGCCAGCCGCATCGCCCCGGTCGAGATCGAGATCGGCGGGCGGCGGATCGAGGAGGAGGACATCGAGCACCTCCTCGTCTCGGCGCGCGGCAGCCTCGAGCCCGACGGGCGTAGCGTGCTGCACGCGCAGCCGGCGTGCTACTTCCTCGACGGCGCAGAAGGGGTGGCCAATCCGCGCGGGCTGCACGCCGAGCGGCTCGGGGTCGACATCCACGTGATGCTCGCCGACGGCGCGCCGATGCGCAACCTGACCGAGGCCGTGCAGAACGCGCATCTCGAGGTCGAAGCGGTGGTCGCCTCGCCGCTCGCCACCGGTTTCGCCTGCCTGACCGACGAGGAGCGCGACCTCGGCGTCGCGCTGGTCGAGTTCGGCGCGCAGGTGACCAACGTCTCGGTCTACACCGCGGGCATGCTCGTGGGTCTGACCGCGATCCCGCGCGGCTCGGCCGACATCACCGATGCGATCGCCAGCGCGTTCGGCATCCGCCGCTTCCAGGCCGAGCGGCTCAAGTGCGTGTTCGGTTCGGCGATCGCCAGCCCGGCCGACCACCGCGAGATGATCCCGGTCGGCGGCCCCGGCGAGGAGCGGGCAGGGCCCGTCGCGCGCGGAGCCGACGACAAGAACCGCGTTCCCCGCGCCGAGCTGGTCAGCGTGATCACCGGCGAGCTCGACCGCCTCGTCAGCGACGTCGGCCGCGCGCTGGAGAGCATGGGCTTTTCGGGTCGGCACGGGCGCCAGGTCGTGCTGACCGGCGGCGGTGCCGAGCTCGCCGGGCTGGCGGACTATGCCCAGGCGGCGCTCGGCAAGCCGGTGCGGATCGGCCGCCCGCCGCAGCTCAAGGGACTGCCCGAGGCGCACGGTGTGCCCGGCTT
>DATDLP010000049.1:0-17539 GCA_036519255.1 Croceibacterium sp. | reverse complement strand
TCTCCTTTACTTGCCCTCGGGCAGCGGCTGACGTGGCTCGGGCTGGACCACCTGGTCCCAGTCGGCCCGCGCGTCCGGCGCAGTTGGCGTGTTGTCCTGATCGCGGTGCTCGATCGGGCTCGCCGGGTACCCGCCCGGCTGCAGCGTCTGGTCGCCGGCCCGGTCGTGCTGCTGCGCCGCGCGGTCGCGGGTCGCCGTGTCGAGCGCCCCGTCCGGCTGGCGCGGTCCCGAGCCTGTCGAGGGACCACGCGCGTGCAGCTGCGCGCCGCAATGCTGGGGTTGCTTGTGTAGCGTCCACATGGCCGCTGTGCTCCTTTGCGGGGGCGAGGCACGGACCGGCGAAGGCCGGAGACGGCCGCCTCTCCGACAAGCAATGCGCGCGCCGGCGATTCCGTTCCGGCGCCGCGCGGATGCAGGCGTTTATCCCCGCCGAATCATCGCCCCTTACCTTCGATTCGCGTCCATGATTCCCTATGTTGGAGGTTCGCCCGGAATCGCGCCCCGGGACAAGGAGACCACAACATGTCGCTGCTCGAAGCCCGCAAGACCTACAAGCCCTTCGAATACCCGTGGGCCTACGAGTTCTGGAAGCGGCAGCAGCAGATCCACTGGATGCCCGAGGAAGTGCCGCTCGGCGAGGACTGCCGCGACTGGGCGCAGAAGCTGTCCGAGCACGAGCGCAACCTGCTGACGCAGATCTTCCGCTTCTTCACCCAGGCCGACATCGAGGTGCAGGATTGCTACCACGACAAGTACGGTCGGGTGTTCAAGCCGACCGAGATCAAGATGATGCTCGCGGCGTTCTCCAACATGGAGACGGTGCACATCGCCGCCTACTCGCACCTGCTCGACACGATCGGCATGCCCGAGAGCGAGTACGGCATGTTCCTCGAATACCAGGAGATGCGCGACAAGCACGATTACCTCGCGCAGTTCGGGGTCGACAGCGACGAGGACATCGCCCGCACGCTGGCGATGTTCGGCGGCTTCACCGAGGGGCTGCAGCTGTTCGCCAGCTTCGCGATGCTGATGAACTTCCCGCGCTTCAACAAGATGAAGGGCATGGGCCAGATCGTCAGCTGGAGCGTGCGCGACGAGAGCCTGCACTGCGAGGGCATCACCCGCCTGTTCCACGCGTTCACCCAGGAGCGCGGCTGCCTGACCAAGGCGGTCAAGGAAGACATCCTCGACATGTGCCAGAAGACCGTGCGGCTCGAGGACGCGTTCATCGACCTCGCGTTCGAGCAGGGCCCGGTCCCGGGGATGAGCCCCAAGGAGATCAAGCGCTACATCCGCTACATCGCCGACTGGCGCCTCGGCCAGCTCGGCCTGCAGTCGATCTACATGGTCGACGACCACCCGCTCCCGTGGCTCGCGCCGCTGCTCAACGGGGTGGAGCACGCGAACTTCTTCGAGACGCGCGCGACCGAGTACTCGAAGGCGGCGACGAAGGGGAACTGGAACGACGTGTGGGCGAGCTTTGACTCGCGGCAGAAGGCGAAGGGGTCGGCGGCGAACGAGCAGGGCGAGACGAGCGAGCCGGGGTTGTTCGGGGATGGCGCTGGCGGGGTGCAGGCGGCGGAATGAATCCAAAATCGAGCTGTCATCGCTTGACTTGGCACGTTCGGTGATTCAGATCTCGTTTTGTTCTTAATGGAGGTGTTGCGTGCTTGACCGGACGGGCCAGACCTCAGCAGGGTTGGACCTGCTGAAAACGGCAGGCTCAAAACGGTTCGGAACTGTCCTCGCGGATCCGCCATGGCAGTTTCAGAACCGTACCGGGAAGGTGGCGCCTGAACACAAGCGGCTTAATCGCTACGGCACGATGACATTGGGCGAGATTTGCGAGCTTCCCGTCGGGAAGATCGCCGCTGATCGCGCGCACCTTTATCTCTGGGTTCCCAATGCTCTCCTCCCAGAGGGCCTCGAGGTCATGAACGCTTGGGGCTTTCGCTATGTATCTAACATCGTCTGGCACAAGGTCCGCAAGGACGGCGGATCGGACGGGCGAGGCGTGGGCTTCTACTTCCGCAACGTCACGGAGTTGCTATTGTTCGGTGTGAACGGCAAGAATGCTCGGACGCTCGATCCCGGCCGCAGCCAAGTTAACATGATCCAAACCCGCAAACGCGAGCACAGCCGCAAACCAGATGAGCAATACAAGATCATCGAGGATTGCAGTTGGGGTCCACGGATAGAGTTGTTCAGCCGCGGCAAGCGTAAGGGTTGGGATGTCTGGGGCAACCAAGCCGATGACAACTACAGGCCCACGTGGGATACCTACGGCTACAACAGTTCGGTTGCTGTTCTGGCGGAATAGGCTGTTAGCCTGCTGGCGTGCAACTCCGGCAGTGATCGGTAGTCATGCGCCTTAGGCGTTTTGCGACTTGATCCGCTTCCTGAAGCGTCTCGAAGGGACCGTGCCAGCGGCTGTTACGACCGCTGGGGTTATGGTGGATTCCCTGCCCCTCCCGACAATAGCTGCAGGAAGCCCGGTGCACCCGCGCCTTGTTGATGGTCCAGTTATCGTAGACGTAGAAGCTCACTCTTCGCCCTCGTCCGGCTGCGCTTGAGCCTCGGCTACTTGCGCGGGTGTCGGCGGTCCATCGTCCATGTAAAGGTTGGGCGTGATCGCGAAGGTTAGCACCGGGCAACCGCCACCACCGCCGCCGTCGATGCGCGGCCAGAGCTTTTCGTGATGCGTAGTCGATGCCCCGTACGACGAGCCTTTGCCAAGCTGACGGAAAATCTGCTGCAGTTCGGAAGCCCTGGTCACAATCACACCTACATCGATCGCGCGCAGATCGTACAGCAGCCGAAAGTTATTGAGATCACGGTCGAAAAAGGGATCCTTATTGTTCCATTCCAGTTCCAAGGCGACACGACCCTTAAAACAGTCCACCTTGTGCGTTGGGCTTTCGAACGTCTGATCGTCAATCTGAATCGCCGTTCGAAACTGCTTCTCCTCCCAGCCCCTGTCATAAAAAGCGCCGTCAATCTGATTGGCGATCGGCGACTTCCGACCTCCCGCCGCCTCGACCTCCGACCGAAGCAATCGAAAAGCCCGCAGGACTTCGACGATCTCTCGCCATTCGTTCGGGCATGCGGTCTGCAGAACGCCAGCCGCATTGTGCCACTCGCGCACATGGTAAAGCTGGCGCAGGTCCTCGGGCACGAGGTGAATAGTGGACATGGGAGCAAACTACTGACGAAAGGGTGCTTGTCAAAGTAGGGAGTTGCGGTGACAGGTGGAGTCACGGTGACAGCCCACTGATCTTCTAGCGCACTGACCCACCCCCAACCCCTCCCGCAAGCGGGAGGGGAGGGCCACCGTCATTCTGAATCGTTGCGCGAGTTCCCCCTCCCGCTTGCGGGAGGGGTAGGGGTGGGTCAGTCCGGCAAGCTCAACAGTCGGCCAGTCCACCCCCACCCGACACCCCCACGCGCCGAGCCGTTGGAACGAAGCCCCGCGCCGTTCGCTAAGGCTCCACACCCCCACAAGGATCTGAAAACCCATGGCTCACGACGAGTACACCCGCGCCGATGGCGCGAACGAAAACCGCGCCGAGATCGGCGACACCACCACGCTCAACACCCTGATCGCCACCCTGATCGACAGCATCGACGGCTACCAGAAGGCCGCGGTCGATACGACCAACACCCGCGTCGCCGAGATGTTCGGCGCCCGTGCCCGCGAGCGCCAGCACGCGGTGACCACGCTGCAGGCGGCGGTCGTGCGTCTCGGCGGCAACCCCGAGGACGACGGCACCGTCGCGGGCTCGGTCCACCGCGGCTGGATCAACCTCAAGGAAGCAGTCGTCGGCCGCGACGACGAGGCGATCGTCAACGAGGTCGAGCGCGGTGAGGATTACCTCAAGGCCAAGTTCGAGGCCGCCCGCGACAACGTCGATCTGCCCGCCGAGGCGCGCGCTGCGGTCGAGGAGGCCTGGACCTCGGTCCGCGCCGGCCACGACGAGATGAGCGCGCTCAAGCACGCGATCGACTGATCGCCCGCTTCGGGCGAGCGAAGGGGGCGTCGGGCGACCGGCGCCCCCTTCGGCTTGACGGGCTCAGCACCAGCTCCCGCGCCGCCCCTGCCACTGTTCGGCGACAGCCGGCCGGCGTGGTCTTAAGGAGGTGGGCGCACTGACCCACCCCCGGCCCCTCCCGCAAGCGGGAGGGGAGTGCCACCGTCGTTCTGAATCGCAGCGCGAGTTTCCCCTCCCGCTTGCGGGAGGGGTAGGGGTGGGTCAGTCCGGCAAGCTCAGCATCACGTCAATCCACCCCGCAGCCTCTCAATCTCCTCGCGGATCACCCACACGACCCCTCGGCGTTCTGCGGCGCATCCTCGTTGGAAAACCGCAGCACGCGATACCCCTCGCGCGCCAGCCAGCGGTCGCGCCGCGCGTCGTGCTCGGGGCGCAGTTCGTGCGAGAATCCATCGAGCTCGACCACCAGCTTGAGCTCGCGGCACAGGAAGTCGGCGTAGAACGGCCCCACCGGCATCTGCCGGCTGAACCTGGCGCCGAGCTGCGAGCGCGAGACGCAGTACCACAGCGCGCGCTCGGCCGGAGTCGCGGTGTTGCGCAGCTCGCGGGCCCGGCGGGTGTTGCGGGGTGTCCATCGGGGGGCGGGCATGGCTGGAGGACTGCCCCACCCCCGGCCCCTCCCGCAAGCGGGAGGGGAGGAGATCGCTCCACATCGGATCGGACTCCCGGCGCAGGCGTGGGGGCAGGCATCGGCGTGCGAGCCTGGGGTCGGGCGCCGGACGGCGCCTCCTGTCGCATAAGTCTTCGGCAAGACCTCTCGCGCTACGGTCGCAGCCGTGTCCCAGTTGGCCTTCATCCTGACCCCAGCCAACATCGCGACTTACGCGATCGCGATCAACTTCGCCGCGTTCGCCGCGTTCGGGATCGACAAGATGCTCGCCGAGGCGCGCGCACGGCGCATTCCGGAATCGAAGCTGCTCGCGCTGGCCTTCGTCGGCGGTTCGGCCGGCGCCTACGCCGGCCGGCGCCTGTTCCGCCACAAGACCCGCAAGCAGCCGTTCTCGCGCGAGCTGCACGGCATCGCGCTGCTGCAGCTCGCCGCGCTGGCCGCGTTCATCGGCTGGCGCTTGCTTGGCTGAGGTGCCCCGGCGCGCCTACCCGTCGACCTGGTACGGCTGGAACTCGCACCCGGCGAGGTTGGTCAGCAGGTACAGCACCTCGCGCCCGGCATAGCCGGTCTCGGCGTAGAGGAACCCGCCGCGCCACGATCCGACCAGCTCCACCTCGCCGGGCCCGAGCACGCGCGGCAGGCCGTACTTGACGTAGCTCTTCTTCTCGAAGGTCAGCGGCTCGGCGTTGATGTACCAGGTGAGCGCGGAAGCCCCCGTGTGGCCCTGCTCGGGCGAGGGCACGCAGGCCTGTGCCTTGGCCAGCTGCAGCACCATTCCGGCGGCGAGAACCGATTCGATCATGACACCCCCCTGAAATCCCGGTCTTTCATCCTAGCGCCTTGCGCTCGCGCGGCCAATGCCCGCCGCCGCGGCGCGCAGCAGCACGCGCGAATAGGCCGCGTGGAACCCCATCAGCGCCTTGAACGGCGCATCGCCCCTGCCACGCCAGGCGACCCCGCTGCCGAAGCACAGCCGCGTGCCGCCTTCGCCGAGCGGCTCGACCGCGAGCCAGCTGCGCGTCCGTTCCTGAAAGTCCTGCAGCAGCAGCTCCTCCGCCATGCGCGCCTCGACCCGCCAGGCGGCGAAGACCTCGCTCTCGCCGCGCGCGAGACGGCGCGCGTCGGCCGGGCTCGCGCCGCGACCGATCAGGTACAGCAGCAGCCGCTCGGGCAGGAAGCCGCGGCTGCAGTAGAACGCCTCGACCAGCGCCGCGAGCGGCACCGCGCCCGGCACCTCGCAGGCGTAGCAGTCGGTGTGATCGCCGGCCCGCGAATGCCGCGCGAGCAGGCTGTCGGGCGGCAGCGGGCGGGCGCGGATCGCGGGCATGCCGCAGTCCTGCCCGCCCCGTTACTCGCGCTTGCCCTTCGAGCGGAAATGCGAGCCCCCGCCGAGCACGCAGACCCCGAGGAAGAACCCGAAATCGTACCACCCGCCGGTGTTGGGCACCGCGTAGACCGCGATCCGCGGGTCGAACAGCGAGCCGATCCACGCGAACGGGAACACGAACCCGTGCCACAGGCCCCACCAGAAGCCCGGCGTCTGCTGCGCCTGCGCGACCGCCTCGGGCACCTGCCGCGCGCAGGCGGCCAGAACGAGCAGCAGGCCGATCGTCACGGCCACGCGAAGTCCTCGGGTCATGCGGTCCTCCCTCGATACGCTGGCCGGGAGACTAGCCGCGTTGCGCCACCGCGCAATCGCTACCGTCAGCCGCCGCCGACGAAGTGGACGATCTCGAGCACGTCGCCGTCTGCCAGCGCCGCATGCGCCAGCGTCGAGCGCGGGGCGATCGTGCCGTTGTGCTCGACCGCGACCTTCTCGGGCTTGAGCCCGAGCTCGACCACCAGCTCGGCGATCGTCAGCGCCTCCGAGCGGCGCGGCGCGCCGTTGACGGTGAGGGTGATCGGCAAGGTCGTCATGCCCCGGCGCATAGCGCCGCTGCCGCCCCGCGCAAGCCGCAGCGGCGATCTGGCCGCTTGCTTGTCCGGCCGCGCCGGGCGAGGGTGACGTTATGGCGACGCGATCGATCCTGATAGTCGGCGGGGGCACCGCGGGATGGCTGACCGCGGCCTACCTCGCGCGGTTCTTCGACATCGCGCGCAACCCGCGCATCCGCATCACCGTGCTCGAATCGCCCGAGATCGGCATCATCGGCGTCGGCGAGGGCACGTTCCCGACGATCCGCAACACGCTGCGCTACATCGGCATCGACGAAAGCCGGTTCGTGCGCGCGACCTCGGCCACGTTCAAGCAGGGCATCCGGTTCGACAACTGGGTGCGCGCGCCGGTCGCCGGGCGCGACGACCACTTCCTGCACCCGTTCGAGGCGCCGTTCCACGCCGAGGGGCACAGCCTCGTATCGTACTGGCTGCTGCAGGACGAGCGCACGCGGCCCTCGTTCGCCGAGGCGATGACGATCCAGAACCGCGTCGCCGAGGCCGGCCGCGCGCCCAAGGGGCCGGGCGAGGGCGATTTCGCCGGGCCGCTCAACTACGCCTACCACTTCGATGCGACCAGGGTGGCCGAAGTGCTGTCGGAGCACGCGCGCGGTCTCGGGGTCGAGCATGTGCAGGGGCTGCTGACGGGCGTGGCGCTGAACCCGGAGAGCGGCGCGATCGATCACGTGGTGACGCGCGAGCACGGCAACCTGTCGGCCGATCTCTACGTCGACTGCTCTGGCTTCCGCGCCGAGCTGATCGGCGGCGCGCTCGAGGTGCCGTTCAAGCCGGTCGGCGACGTGCTGTTCACCGACCGCGCGTTCGCCTGCAAGCTGCCGTACGACCAGGCCGACGCGCCGCTGCCGAGCTACACCGGGGCCGCGGCGCACGCGGCCGGATGGACCTGGGACATCGGGCTCGCCGGCGCGCGCGGGGTCGGCTGCGTCTATTCGAGCGCGCACATGAGCGACGACGACGCGGCGCGCGAGCTCGAGCGCTACACCGGCGGGCGCAGCCTCGAGGTCACGCCGCGGCGGATCCCGTTCGAGGCCGGCTACCGCGTGCGCCAGTGGGAGAAGAACTGCGTCGCGGTCGGGCTGTCGGGCGGGTTCCTCGAGCCGCTCGAATCGACCGGGGTGCTGATGATCGAGGCCGCAGCGGCGATGATCGCCGAGCTGTTCCCGCACTACGGCCCGGCCGACGGGCCGGCCAGGCGGTTCAACGAGCTGATGGCCGCGCGCTACGACAGCATCGTCTCGTTCCTCAAGCTGCATTATTGCCTGAGCCGGCGCGAGGAGCCGTTCTGGCGCGCCAACGCCGAGCCCTCGTCGATCCCCGAGCGGCTGCGCGACCTGCTCGAGCAGTGGCGCTACCGCCCGCCAAGCCGGTTCGACTTCGTGCTCGACCACGAGAGCTTCGCGTTCTTCAACTACCAGTACATCCTCTACGGCATGGAATTCCGCACCGACCTGACCCCGGTGCGCGACGAGTTCCCGCACACCGGCGAGGCCGAAAGGATCTTCGAGCGCATCCGCCAGTTCGGCGACCGCGCGGCGCGCGACCTGCCCGCGCACCGGGCGCTGATCGACCAGTTGCGGAGCGCCGAGGTCGCTTAGCTCGAGCCCTCCATACCACAATCCGTTCGTCCCGAGCGCAGTCGAGGGACGAACGGGTTAGGACAGTGGGCCTTCGCAGGGCCGACGATTAGAGCGCCCACTCGAGCGTCAGCCACAGCTTGTCGGTATCGGTCGCGAAGCCGTCAGCCTCGTAAACCGCGTAGCGGATCGAAGCGCCAGCCTTGCCCATCCGCGCACCCACCACGAGATCGAGCTCGTCCCCATAGTGCCGGCCCGCCCGGTCGCTGTCGAACCTGTGAAAGGTCGCGCCGAGGTTGACCGTGTCGAACGGCCCCGCCGCCTTCCACGCATGCCCGAGCGTGCCGTAGAGGTCGCGCAGTCCGTCGGGCGGGGTGGTGCCGAACTTGCCCGCCCAGCCGTTGAAGCGGAAGAACGAGGCGAGCGGTGTCTGCACGCTGGTCAGCGCCGCGCCGCTGCTGGCGCCGAGCACCTCGTAACCGAGCGCCGCGTTGAACCCGCCCGTCGCCAGCGTCGCCTCGCCCAGCCAGTAATCCGCCGAGTAGGCGTTCGGATTGCGGTGATAGTCGCTCTGCCGCGCCCAGCTGGCGGTGTAGCCGAGCTTGGTCCCCGGACGCAGGTCCACGCTGCCCGCGAACCGCACCCCGTAAGTCTGGCTCGACGGGCGATACCCCTGCACCGCCGCCTCGTCCTGGTCGATCAGGTAGGCGAAGCCCGCGAGCGTGCCGAGGTCCGTGCGATAGCCGAGCAGCGCGAACACATTGTCGCCCTCGACTGCGGTCTGTCGCGCACCCGTTCCGCGGGTGCCGTTCACCGTACGGTCGCTCCAGGCGTAAGTCAGGTCGGCGCTGATCCGGCCGCCGGCCCATTGCCCGCGCACCGCGTCGAACGTCTGCTCGTTCTGGCGGAACGCGGCCGGGCCGACGAAGCGCTCGTCGGCCAGCGCGATCCGCTGGCGCCCAGCCGTGGCGGTCACCCCGCCGCCCGTGTAGCGCACCTGAGCACGGTTGAGCTCGAGGTTGCGCGGATCGGCCACCAACGGGTAGCCGGTCTTGCCGTTGAGCCCGTCGTTGTAGCCGGTGGCGAACGGCAGCGTGCCCTCGCCCTCGACCATGGCCGACCACGGCCCGCTCTTCGCTTCGCCGCCCGCGCGCACCCGCAGCGTGACCGCGTCGGCGGTCAGCGGCAGCCCGTCCTGCTCGACGTGCTCATAGCGCAGCCGGGCGTCGACCAGCGGGGCGAACGTGACCTCTTCGGCCTGTGCGGCGGTACCGGCGAAGACGGCGGCTGCCGCGATAGACACGTATTTCATTGGTATCCCCGAAAGAGGTGGCCCCGCTCCTGCAGGGGGGAGCGGGGCCGGGGGGTTATGTCAGGCGGCGCTCGGCGCCGCTTCGCCCTGGATCGCGCCGAGCTCGCCGCTCTCGCGCGCCTTGCGGCCGTAGACCAGCTCGAACAGCGGGCCGGCCATCATCGTGGTGACGATCGCCATCAGCACCATCATCGAGAACAGCGCCGGGCCGATCACGCCCTGCTGCAGCCCGATGTTGATGATGATCAGCTCCATCAGCCCGCGCGAGTTCATCAGCGCGCCGATGCCGAGCGCGGTGCGGTTGTCCTCGCCCGAAAGCCGGGCCGCGGCCCAGCACGCACCGAACTTGGCGAGGATCGACACCGCGAGGATGCCGAGCGCGATCGCCAGCAGCTCCCACGAGTTGACCATGTCCATGCGCGTGTTGAGGCCCGAGTAGGTGAAGAACATCGGCAGCAGCACGACCACCGCGAACGGCTCGACCCTGCGCCGCAGCTCGTCGACGAACAGCCCGCGCGGCAGGCACACCCCGAGCAGGAACCCGCCGAACACCGCGTGCAGCCCCGCCGCGTCCATCAGGAACGCCGAAAGGCAGAACAGCGTGAGCGTGATCCCGAGCACCGTGTTGCTCATCTCGCCCGCCTGCTCGACCGCGCGGCCGAGCGGGGCGAGCAGGCGCTTGCCGAAGAAGTACAGGAACGCGGCGTAGGCAAGGCCGCCGAAGATCGCCAGCAGTGCCACCCCGGCACCGGCGCCGAAGGTCGCCAGCACGATCGCCAGCACGCACCACGAGGCGGCGTCGTCGAACGCGCCTGCGGTCAGCGTCAGCGTGCCGAGCGAGGTGTTGGCCAGCCCGCGCTCGTTGATGATCCGCGCGAGCATCGGGAATGCGGTCAGCGCGATGCAGGCGCCCATGAACAGCGTCGCGTTGACCTGGCTGATGCCGTCGGCGAACAGTCCGGGGACCTGCAGCAGCAGCGGGGTGATCAGCACCGCGAGCAGGAACGGCGTGGCGATCCCGGCGACCGAGACACTCGCCGCGCTCCGCGCCTTGGTCTGGAAGTGATCGAGCCGCAGCGTCGCGCCGACGAGGAACATGTACAGCCCGACGCCGAACTGCGCGCCCGCGTAGAGCACGCTCTTGGTCTCCTTGGGGAACACCGCGGCAGAGAAGTCGGGAAACAGCAGCCCGAGCAGCGAGGGTCCGAGCACCACCCCGGCAATCATCTCGCCGACCACTTGCGGTTGCCCGAGCAGCTTCTGCCCGAGCCAGCCGACCACGCGGCAGGTGGCGATGATGATCGCCAGCTGGAGAAAGAAGCGGATGGAGAAGTCGGTCGGCGAGAAGCTGGTCTCGCTCTGGACGGCCGGCCCGTGCGCGTTGAACACGTCGACGGCGGCCTGCACGAACTGGCTGGCTAAATCCATTGTCACGGCAAATTCCCCCTCGTCCGGTCCCGCGCTGCGGCGGGATCGACGCCAGAGCAGCCGCGGCGCGAGCGATCCGCAACCGCTTTTCGGCAGTGCGCAGGGCGATTTTCGGCGAGGTGGGCCGGACTGTTGCCAAGCCGCTACGAAGTAGTAATGTGCCTACATGGGAGCGGTACCATTCTAGCATTGTAGGACCGATTTGGAGGGCTCGCCATGAAGATCGTCACCGCCCGCGAGTTCAACCAGGACATCAGCAAGGCCAAGCGATTCGCCGTCGCCGAGCCGGTGTTCGTGACCGATCGCGGGCGCCCGACGCACGTGCTGCTGAGCATCGCCGCCTACCGCCAGCTGAGCGGAGAGCGGCAGAGCCTGCTCGACCTGATCGGCGCGCCCGCCGGCAGCCCTCCGCTCGTCGCCCCCGAGCGGAGCGCGCGCTGATGTACCTGCTCGACACCGGCGTGCTGCTCGACTTGCGCGAGGCGCGCCGCCCGGGCGCGGATCCCGCGCTCGCCGCGTGGGCCGAGCGGGTCCCGGCGCAGCAGATGTTCCTCTCGGCCGCGACGCTGCTCGAGCTCGAGACCGCCGCGGCGCTCGCCGCGCGGCGCACAAAGGATCTCGGCGCCGCGTGGCGCGAGTGGCTCGACGGCCAGGTCGTGCCCGCGTTCGGCGAGCGCATCCTGCCGGTCGACGCGGCGGTGATCCGCCGCCGCGCGCAGATCCCCTACGCCGACGACCGCGAGGGTGTGCTCGCCGCCACCGCGCTGGTGCACAACCTGACGCTGGTGACCGCCGAACCGCGCAAGTACCGCGCCGGGCGCGTCAAGCTGCTCGACCCCGCCGGGCTCGCGCTCGACGGCGCCGACGACGGCGACTGGCGCGAGGCGACCCGCACCGGCGCGGGCTGGCTGCGCAACCTGCTGATCCGCTAACCCGCCCGCACCAGGCTGATCCCCTGCGCCGCGGCCCACGCGGCGGTGTCCTGCCGCGTCAGCGCGGTGGCCATCAGGTCGGGGAACTGGTCGGGCGTGCAGGCGAACACCGGGCAACCGAGCGCGGCGAACGCCTGCGCGTGGTTCTGGTCGAACGCCGGCCGCCCGTCATCGGACAGCGCCAGCAGCACGATCAGGTTGACCCCGCTGCGCACCAGCTCGCCCGCCCGCGCGAGCATCTCGGCCGCGTTGCCGCCTTCGTAGAGGTCGCTGATCAGGATCAGGTTGGTCTTGGCCGGCTGCGCCACCAGCCCCGCGCAATAGGCCAGCGCCGCGTTGATGTCGGTCCCTCCGCCGAGCTGGATGCCGAACAGCACCTCGACCGGGTCGGCCAGCTGCTCGGACAGGTCGACCACCGCCGTGTCGAAGCACACGAGCCTGGTCTCGAGCACCGGCAGCGAGGCCATCACCGCCGAGAAGATCGAGGCGTAGACCACCGACGGCGCCATCGAGCCCGACTGGTCGACGCACATGATCACCTGATCGAGGTCGGCCTTGGCCTTGCTGCGGCGCGCATGCCCGACGAGCGTCTCGGGCACCACGGTGCCGTAGTCCGCCTGCCAGTGGTGCAGGTTGGCGCGGATCGTGCGCGGCCAGTCGATGTCGGACGCGCGCGGGCGCCGGGTGCGCTGGCTCCTGTTGACCGCGCCGCGGATCGTCTCGGCGGTCTTGTGCGCGAGCCGCTGCATCAGCTCGGCGACCACTTTGGCCACCACCGCCCTCGCGGTGTCGCGGGTCTTGTCGGGGATCGCCCCGCGCAACGCGATCAGGTCGGCCACCAGATGCACGTCGGCCTCGAGCGTCTCGAGGAACTCGGGCTCGAGCAGCATCGCCTTCAAGTTGAGCCGCTCGAACGCGTCGCGCTGGATCACCTGCACCACCGGCGAGGGGAAGAACTCGCGGATGTCGCCGAGCCAGCGCGCCACGCGCGGAGCCGAAGCGCCGAGGCTGCCCTTGCGCCGTCCGCCCGGCTGCGCCCCGGCGTAGAGCGCCGACAGCGCGCGGTCGATCCGCCCGTCGGCCTCGTCGAGCAGCCCGTCATCCTCGCCGCCCATCGCCAGCCGCCAGCGGCGGAGCCGTTCGTCGCGCTCGCTCATGCTTCGATCCCCAGGATCGTGCGCAGCAGCGGCAACGCACGTTCGAACGCCTCGCCGGGCGCCTGCTCGTCGGGCGCCGCGGCGACGGCCTCGGCAGCCTTGCCGCTGCCGACCAGCGCAAGAATCCGCTGGCGGCCGCTTGGCGCGAAGTCGGCGAACCCGCGCCGCAGCATCGGCAGCAGCTCGATGAAGTCCTGCTCGTCGAGCCCCGCCAGCCAGCCATCGAGCGCGCCGAGCAGCGGCCGGTCCTGCACCAGCACCTCGGCCCCGCCGGCGAGGAAGCTCTCGACGAACGCCCCCGCGGCCGCCGGCGCCGCAGGCGGGGTCAGCGCGCGCGAGAATGCCGCTGCGACTTGCGCGACGTCCCACGCCTGCCGGTCGTGCAGCAGCCGCAGCGCGAGCCCCGCGACCGCCGGCGCGGCGGGCGCGTCGCCTGCCACCAGCGCCAGCTCGCGCTGCCACATCTCTTGCAGGTGCGCGTCGCCGAACAGCGCCAGCGCCGCGTCGTATGCGGCCATCGCATGGCGCAGCGCCGCCGCCTCGGCCGGCTCGATCTGCCGGCTGGCGAGCTGCGTCCCGGCGTTGATCTCGGCCGCCAGCGCCGCGACCAGGCTCGCGAGCTGCTCGCGCGGGATCGGCCGCGCGGTGCCGTAGCGCAGGATCGCCACCAGCGCCGGCACCGCCTGCATCAGCTGGGCGATGTCGCCGCTTGCCACCGCGACCGCCTGCAGCCGTGCAATGCAGCGGTCGGCCGCCTCGGGCAGGTCGGCGACGAGGCACGCGCGCACGAGCCGCGCCAGCGCCGCGACGTCGGTCAGTTCCTCGGCCTGCGCCAGCGCCTTGTTGCGCGCCGCCTGCTCGATCGTGATCCCGTAGACCAGTGCTTCGGCCAGCCGCACCGCGAGCATCGGGGTCCACGCGAGCAGCCAGGTCTCGCGAAACGTGCCGCGCCCGGCCTCGGCGTCGAGCAGCCGCCCCCAGTCGACCCCGATCACCGTCAGCCGGTGCAGCAGCGTCGACTTGAGCAGCCCGGCCTCGGTCCTGAGGTCGAGCGCGATCTCGCGCTCCAGGTCCTCGGGCTTGAGCCGGCATTTCGCCTGCCACCGCTCGAGGTCGGCCGCGAGCGGCATCTGCGGCACGGCCTCGTCGATCGCCCCGACGCGCTCCCCGAGCAGCAGGCGCCGCTCGACCACGCGCAGCGCGGCGTCGTCGCCGTGGCACAGCGCCGCGAGCGTCGCGTCGTGCATTTCGGCCAGCCCCGGCATCGGTTCGCCGCGCAACGCCGCGAGTGTTACCGCGAGCCGCGAGGCCTCGATCGCCGAGGCCGAGGCCACGACCATCCCCTCGTCGCGCAGCAGCCCCGAAACCCGCGCTTGCCATCCGGCGGCGAACGCGCCCGGCGAAATCGCGCGCTCGCCCTGCTGCAACTGCCACAAGTGCCGGTACCAGCCCGGCGACGCGACTCCCGCGCCGTAGCCCGAGGCCGCCGCGAGCCGCGAATCGCTCCACGGCACCCACGCCGAGCGGACCTTGACCTTGGGCAGCCCGCGTACGAGCGCGCGATCGTCGGCCGCGCTCGTTTTCGCGCGCAGCGCGGGCACGTGCCACGCGCCGATGACCACCGCGATTTGCCCCGGCTCGTCCTTGAGCGCCTCGCGCAGGCCCATCCGCATGAACGCCTCGCGCCACGCGTTGCGCCGCGCCGAAACCGACCCGACGAGCGTCTCGGCCTCGCCCGCCGCGCGCAGTTCGGTCATCGCGGATTCGATCGCCGCGAACACCTCGGGGCCCGGCCGCGCGCTTTCGACCAGCGCGTGCCACCACGCCTCGCCGTCGGCGTATCCGGCGATCTCTGCCAACCGGTCGAGCGGGTCGCCCTCATGCTCGGGGATCGGTTCCGCATCCGCCCCGTCCGCCCCGCCGTCCTCGTCCCCATGCGGCGCCAGCGAATGCGTCGCGGGCCAGTCGATGAACCGCACCGGCCGCCCGCGCGCGAGCGCCCACAGCATCGCCTGCCACTCGGGCGAATACTCGACGAATGGTCCGAACACCGCGTTGCCCGGGTTGTCGGCCTCGTAGTGCAGCATCGCCAGCGGCAGGCTCATCCCCGGCAACGCCGCGTATCGCACGAGCTCCTCGGCCTCGGGGGCCCCCTCGATCAGCACCATCGCAGGATCGCACGCGTCGAGCGCGGCGACGAGGCTCGCGGCCGAGCCCGGGCCGTGGTGGCGGATGCCGAACAGGTGCGCGCGCGGGTCCATCGTCAGATCACGTCGCGAATCGCCCCGTAGAGGTCGCGCCACCCGTCGCGCTTGCGCACGACGTTCTCGAGGTACTCCTCGAGCGCGACCGAATCCGCCGCCGGGTCCTTGACCACAGCACCGACGAGGTTCGCGGCAAGCGCGGGCGCGTCGATCGTGCCGGTGCCGAAATAGGCCGCCTCGGACCACGCGTTGATCCCGACCGAGATCGCCTCGGCGGTCGACAGGCTGCCGCTGACCGACTTGAGCTTGAGCTTGCCCTCGATCGTCTGCCCGTCGCGCAGCTCGCGAAACAGCGTGACGATGCGCGCAATCTCCTTCTCGGCCGGCGCGATCGGCGGCAGCTCGAGGCTGGTGCCGATCTCGGCCACGCGCTTGGTGACGATCGCGATCTCCTCCTCGATCGTCGCCGGCGGCGGCAGCACCACCACGTTGAACCGCCGCTTGAGCGCCGACGACAGCTCGTTGACCCCCTTGTCGCGGTTGTTGGCGGTGGCGATCACGTTGAACCCGGCGCGCGCGTGCAGCGCGTCGTCGAGCTCGGGGATCGGCATCATCTTTTCCGACAGGATCGTGATCAGCGTGTCCTGCACGTCCGAGCCCATGCGGGTCAGCTCCTCGAGCCGCACCAGCGTGCCGTCCTCCATCGCGCGCATCAGCGGGGTGCGCACGAGCGCCTCGTGGCTCGGCCCTTTGGCCAGCAGCAGCGCGTAGTTCCAGCCGTAGCGGATCTGCGGCTCGTCGGTCCCAGCGGTACACTGGATCACCCGGCCCGAGGTGCCCGAGATCGCCGCCGCAAGATGCTCCGAGACCCACGACTTGGCAGTTCCCGGCAGCCCGAGCAGCAGCAGCGCGCGGTCGGTCGCGAGCGTCGCCACCGCGGTCTCGATCAGCCGCCGGTTGCCGACGTACTTGGCGCTGATCGGGGTGCCGTCGGGCGCGGTGCCGCCCATGATGTAGTCGACCACCGCGCGCGGCGACATCGCCCAGTTGGCAGGGCGCAGCCTGTCGTCGGCCTTGCGCAGCGCATCGAGCTCGGCGCTGTAGCTCTGTTCGGCGCTCAGCCGCAGGCGGGTTTCGGTCATGACTGTCCTCCGTTGAGGGAAAGGATGGTGTCGGCCAGCAGCGTCGCGCGCGGCGCGGCATCGGGCGGCAGCCGCCCTAGCTCGCGCCGGGCGTCTGCCATCGTTTCGAGCGGCAGCAACGCGGTCGCCGCGGTCAGGAGCTCGTCCGAGCGTTGGCCTGACCGCAGCGCAGCTTCGAACAGGGTTTGCGCCGACGGCTCCGGCAAGGGTCCGTCGAACAAGACCTGCAGCCGCCCGAGCTGCCACGCGCCCAGCGTGCTCGCCGGCAACAGCAGCGCGGCCGCCCAGCGCTCGCGGTCGGCTGGCGCGACGAGCCCGAACGGCTCGAGCCCCACATCGAGGAATTCGCTCCACAGGTTGGGCAGTTTCGTCGCAGCGATCTGCCCCAGCAGCGCGAAGTCGCGCCCGGTGCACGCCGCGAAGGCGATCCCGAGCAGTAGCGGCTTGTCGTCCTGCGCCGCCTCGGCGAGCTGCCCCGCCTCGAACCCGAGCGCCGCGGCCAGCTGGTCGCTGCCGATCGCGCCGAAGTTCGCCGCGAGCCACTGCGTCGTCGCCGGGCCGCCATGCAGGTTGGCCGGAAGCTGCAGCTTGAGCACGGTGCGCTTGCGCAGCAGCCCGGCGCTGCCGGCCGTGATCCGCGACAGCAGCTCTTCGCCTTGCGCCTGCGCCGCGCCGGTCCCCGGCAGCCGCGCAAGCAGCCGCGTCGCCGCCTGCTTCACGGTGGGTGCGCGGTCGCCCAGCAGACCCTCGAGCAGGCCGCGGTCGGCATCGCCGAGCCCGGTGGCGAGCGCATCGACCAGCCGCAACCGCACCTCGGCCTTCTCGAGCGGAAGCTGCGCTTCGACCAGCTCGCGCGCGCCGTTCGGGTCCGAAGCGCGCAATCCTGCAATGAAGCCGGCCTTGCGCGCCGGAGTCGCGAGCATCCAGTTGGTGTGGTCGAGTTCGGCCGCCTCGAACCAGTATCCGTTTTCGCCGGTCCGCTCGGCCGGCGCGAACGCGGCGACTGCCGTCGGGCCGAGCCGCTCGGCATGCCGGCGCACGAACGTTTCGAGCCGCGGCACGTCGAACGGGTGCGGGCGCAGCCGCAGCCGGTCGAGCGCGCAGGCGAGCGCGAGCGCCGCGGGGTCGTCCGCGGGCACGCCCTTGCCCGCGACCAGCCGCAGCATCGGCGCGCG
>DATDLP010000048.1:0-3536 GCA_036519255.1 Croceibacterium sp. | reverse complement strand
CTCGGCCCCATCCCTCGACTTGGCTCGGGACGAACGGGCCATGGAAAGGACAGGAAGAGCCTAAATCTCGTATTCGGGCCGCCAGCGCGGGTCCTCGTGCGCGGGGCGCAGCAGGCCGGGCTGGCGAGCGGTCATTTCGGCGTAGAGCCGCTTGACCGTGCGGCTGCCGGTGCGCTCGAACAGCGCCGGGACGAGGGCGTGGGCAAGGCAGGCGAGGCCGCCCGAGACCATCGCCAGCCCGAAGCGGGCTGCGGCACGGAGGTGCTCGGCGTAGGTTTCGCCGACCGTGTCGGGGTGCTCGGCGAACCATCGGTGGAACAGGCTGGTCATGGCGGCGCTCTTAGGGATGCTCGGCGGCGCAGGCAAATCAGCCCTGCTGCGCGCCCTGCATCTCCGCGATCAGCGCGTTGTCGATCGCCTTGCCCGCCTGGTACGCCTCGCGCGCCCGGATGCGCTCGGCGTAGGCGTTGAGGCTGTCGCGGGCAGGGATCGTGCCGAACTGCATGCCCCAGTCGACTTGCGAGCCGACGTAGACGTCGGCCATCGTGAACCGCGCGCCGCAGACGAAGTCGTGACGAGCGAACCAGCCGTCGAGCGCGTCGACCACCATATCGTAGCTGCCCCAGCCGAGGGTGATCTGCTTCTTGCGATCGTCGCCGCTGTCGAACCCGAAGGCCTTCGCGGTCACCGCCGCTTCGAGCGGGCCGGCGGCGAACAACAGCCAGCGGAAATAGTCGGCCTTCTCGTGCGCACCGGGCAGCAGCTGCGGAGCGCTCATCTCGGCCAGGTAGTGACACACCGCTGCCGCCTCGCTCACCGCGTGGTCGTGGCCCTCGTGGTGGTGGATGATCGTCGGCAGCTTGCCAAGCGGGTTGGCCGCGAGCAGCTCGGCGGGCTTCGACTCCCAGTCGACGAACACCGGCTCGTAGTCCGCCCCGGCCTCGTGCAGCGCCCAGCGGGCGATCTGCGCGCGGGACATCGGATTGAAGAAGAAGGTGTACTCGGCCATCGACAGTCTCCCGGGTGACTCACGATGAGAACAATACAGGAACAAACGCGATCGCTCAACCGCCTTCGCACAGCGCCTTGAGCTGGTCGGCGCAGGCGCCCCAGCCGGCTTCGAAGCCCATCGCCTTGTGCTGTTCGTACGCCTCGTCGGTCCAGTGGCGCGCGCGGGCGGTGTAGCGCGTACCGCTGCCTTCGGGCGCGATTTCCCAAAAGCCGATCATCATCGGGCCGGCGGGCGCGAAATCGCCGTCCTCGCCGATTACCGCGGCATCGGTCGAGACGAACCGGCGGCCCTCGTCGAACGCGAGGTAGATGCCGTTCTGCGGCATGACCTCGCCGTCGGGGCCGTAGAAGGTCATCCGGCATTCGCCGCCGGCGCGGCGGTCCTGGTGGTCGATCTCGGCGCGCCACGGCACGGGGCACCACCACTCCTCCTGGCGGTTGGCCATCACGTCCCACACCTTGTCGGGCGGGGCGTCGATGTAGCGGGTCAGGCTGAGCTCGCGGGTATCGGTCATCGAAGGGTCCTTTCCGGGATCAGTCGCGGTCGGGCGCGCCGAGCGGGAAGTACGCGCGGAAGGGCCGCGCGTCGTCGACGCAGCGTGCGACCGGGGGCAGGGCGAGCAGCTCGGCGCGCAGCGCCGCGAGCCGCGGGCAGTCCTCAGGGATCCGCTCCACCCAGTCGGCATAGAACAGCGACGGCGCCGCGGCGCAGCTGACCAGCGAGACGTGCGGCGGGAGCGCGTTGCTCCCGAGCCACTTCTCGAGCCAGCGATAGGTGCGCAACAGGTCCGCCTTGCCCTTGTCGAGTACCGCCTGGTCGGGGTTCTCGGGATTGGCGATGTACGCGAACACCACCTGCTGCAGGGCGTTCATCACGTAGTTGTCGAACGCGCGGTCCATCATCCGCGCCGTCACTGCCTCGAGCGGGTCCGCCGGGATCAGCGGGGCGGGACCGGGGTGCTCCACGGCGAGGTATTCGATGATCGCGGTCGCCTCGAACACCGTCGTGTCGCCATCCACGAGCACGGGGAACTTGCCTGCGGGGTGCACCCTCTGGACCAGCACAGCGTGGCGCGGGTGATCGGGGTCCACCGAGCGGAACTCGAACTCGGTCCCGTTGGCGTAAAGCGGGATCAGCGCTTTCCAGGTGTAGGACGAGAACAGGTGTCCGTAGAGTGCGAGCATCGGAATCCTTCCTGGCTATCGCGCGGGGCTGACGGCGTCCGCGGCGAGATCGAGCTTGCCGTGAACGAATGATAGTTCCGGGACCCGGAATCGCATCGCCACCCATGCCCGAAGGAGCCGGGCGAAGAAGCGCAGGCTGTGCGAGCGGTGGTTAGGAATGTCGTCCGGCAGCCCGGTCGCGTCGGGCAGGTCGCCCACCATCGTGCGCATCTCGGGCGCAGGCTTTTCCGGCTCCGGCCATCGGGCGCCGTAGACGTCGATCCAATGCCCCTTGGTGAAATCGAGCAGCATCGCCGAATTGCAGCACGTTGCGACAATCCGGCGTGTCGCAGCTTCGGGACGAAGGCGAAATTCCCGCAGAACCTCCGAACCCGCGGTGCAGGCCAGCCGATCCTTGCGGTACATGAGCGTCAGCGTGGCGCCCTTCGCATCGAGCAGCGCAGGCGCATGCGGAAGCCCTTCGAGCACCTCCCCCGCAGCGCGGCAACTGCTGCACAGGCATTCAGCCACGAGAATCGGCGCCCCGGAAAGCGCAAAGGTCACCGTCCCGCACGCGCACGAGACGGTGTGGGCAGAGGCCGCGGGCAATATCCCGGTCATGCCCCGTGACCCGCTTGGGACGCGGCTTCGAACACCGCGAGCTGAGCGTCGAACGCCCGCCGGTAGGCGGGCCGCGCCTGGCCTCGGGCAACGTAGGGCGACAAGCTCGGATAGTCCTCGAGAATGTCCATGCCCTCGAGCCGGCGCAGCACCATGACCATCATCAGGTCCCCGGCGCTGAAAGCGCCGTCGAGCCATTCGGCGTCGCCGAGGCGGGCGGAAAGGTCGTCCAGGCGGGCCCGGATGCGCTCTTCGGCGAAAGCCAGGCGCATGGCGTACCAGTCCATGCCGCTTTCGGTGTACTCGGCCTGCTCGGCCTCGACGATCGGCGGCTCGACCGTGTTCAGCGCGGCGAACAGCCAGGCGACGGCCCGCGCGCGGGCAGCGGGATCGTCGGGCAGCAGGCCCGCATCGTGCTCGGCGATGTGAAGCACGATCGCACCTGTCTCGAACAGGGCGAGATCGCCCTGTTCGTAGGTCGGTATCTGCCCGAACGGGTGGAGCGCGCGATGCGCGGGCTGCTTCATCTCGGCAAACGTGACCAGGCGCACGTCGTAAGGCTGGCCCACTTCCTCGAACGCCCAGCGCACGCGCATGTCGCGCGCGAGCCCGCGGCCTTCGTCGGGGGAGGCGGCGAAGGCGGTGATGGTGGGAAGCATCGGAAGGCTCCGTCACTTAGCCCTCTCCCCTTCAGGGGAGAGGGTTGGGAGAGGGGGACTTACGCGACGCCGCGTTCGGTG
>DATDLP010000047.1:0-2002 GCA_036519255.1 Croceibacterium sp. | reverse complement strand
TTCACGAAGTTCTGCAACGTGCCCAGCCAGAACGTCGCGATCTGCGCGAACGCGAGCTGGTTCAAGGACTTCGCCGACGCGCAGTCGTTGCTCGACGCGACGTTCAACGGCACGCACATCCTCGACCAGGGCAACGTCAACTGGCCCGAGCTCGACGTCCCGGCGATCAACGACGCGATGAAGACGGCGGCCGTCGTGCCGGTCGGGACCGAGCGCAACGAGGCGTGGGCGAAGATCAACCACATGATCGCCGAGCAGGCGCCGGCGATCCCGATCCTGTTCGACAAGGCCGCGCTCGTGCAGTCCAAGGACGTCGTGGGCGTGGCGAGCGCCTACCTCACGACCTATGACCTGACGTACACGTCGCTGAAGTAGCGGGAACCGCTAGGCCGCGACGATCGCGCTGATCGTCGCGGCGCCCCGCGCCCTGGCGACCGAGACGCGGTGGTGGCCGTCGCGGACGGCGTAGGTGTCGCCGACCTGGACGACCGAGATCGGGGGCAGGACGGCGCCGCGGTGCTCGGCCAGCCAGACGCGCTGCCAGCGGCTGCGGGTCGGCCCGGCCGGGCGGAACTCGCGATCGAACTGCGAGGCGCGGTTGGGCTCGAGCGTCGCGCTGATCGCGTCGAGCGGGATCTCGCGCGGGCCCGCGGCGGCGGCGCGCCGACGATGCAGGAGCGTCCGCTCTTCGTGGACGGCGAGGCGTCCGAGCGCAGGGCAGCGCCGGCGCAGCCGGTTGGCCAGCGCGGCGCGGCGGCGCGCCCGGGCGGCGCGCCCGAATGCCTGCTCGGCCTCGATCTGACCCCAGTGGTCCATGACCCCCAGGATTCCGGCCGAACGCTCCCGCGGCGATACGGCGTGCCCGCGGATGCGAGGCGGGGATCCTTCCCTTTGCGGGTGGGGCTGACCGCCCCAGCCTGGTTCGGCGTCCCGCGCCTGCCGCTACGCGGGGGCCCAGAGATCGCCGGTGAGCGCGCGCTCCGGGCGCACCTGCCAGTCGGCGGCCATCCGCCACAGGTCGGCGGCGGCGAGTGGGCCCGGGCGGTCGCAGACGGCGGCGACCTCCGGCGTGGCGATCCGGGCGAAGCGGCGAACCGCGCCCAGCGCGTCGGGCAGCGTCTGCGACGCGCCTCCGGCGGCAAGCGCGGCCTGGCGCAACTGCGCCGGATCCGTGCTGTCGTAGATCCAGTGCACCTCGTCGCCCTCGCCGCGCACTTCGAAGGACGGGAACGGGACGCGCGGCTCGCCGTCGCGGGCCGCTGCGCGGGTGCGCTCGAGGTCGGCGCCGAAGGCCTCGACGATCGCGTGCGAGCGCAGATCGATCGCGAAGCGCTCGACGTCCATCCCGGGGACGCGTCGCGCGGCGTCGATCAACGCGTCCGCGCTGTCGAGCTTGAGCCGGTCGACCATGAGGCCCTCGCGCGCGACGCGCAGATATGGCCCGTCGAGGTCCTGCTCGGCGGCCGCCTTGACCGCCTGGCAGGCCGGGTAGGAGGAGCTCGGCGGGGCGTCGAGCCACAGCCGCGGATCGGTCGGCATCCCGCTCTCGGAGGCCGCATCGAGGACATGGCGCATGGTCTGAAGCGGCTTGCGGAACTCCCGTGCAAGACCGCCCATCACGTAGGTGATCGCCAGTCCTTCGGCGAACTCCACCTGAAGGCGGCGCAGCGCCGGCTCGGCCGCCCAGGAGTACGGACAGGCGGGATCGGTGTAGTAGGTCACATGAAGAGCGCCCACACCCGCACAATATGAGCACGATGTCGCTTGGGGCAGCCGTCGGATGAGCTCGCAGGTCGGCACCCTGCTCAACGGGCGCTATCGGCTCGACGCACAGATCGGCGCCGGCGGGATGTCGACGGTCTATCGAGCCTTCGACACGGTGCTCGA
This sequence comes from Croceibacterium sp., assembly GCA_036519255.1. Lineage (GTDB taxonomy): Bacteria > Pseudomonadota > Alphaproteobacteria > Sphingomonadales > Sphingomonadaceae > Croceibacterium_A. The sequence continues at coordinate 115 of DATDLP010000047.1, read as the reverse complement.
GCGGCAGGTCGCGATCAAGCTCATGCACCGCGAGATCGCCTCGGACTCCGACCAGCTCGAGCGCTTCCGCCGCGAGGCGCGGGCCGTCGCGCAGCTCAACCATCCGCACGTCGTC
>DATDLP010000046.1:0-2553 GCA_036519255.1 Croceibacterium sp. | reverse complement strand
CGGGCCAGCTCACGACATTCGGCGGCCTGCTATGGGTCGAGGACGACGAGGGCAAAGCGAGCCAGCAAGCCGTGTCCGGCCCGATCGTCCTTGCCGGCGAGCACTTGTCCGACGCCTGGCCCGGCTACATGAACGGCGCCGCGCAGACCGGGCGGCTGGCGGCGCAGGCGATCATCGCGGAGAGTTGAGGGCGCTCAGCGCTCCTTGGTCGCGCTGAACGCCAGCTCGGGGTTCTTTTCCTGCTGGTAGCCGACATCCCATGGCGACTTGGCCATGAACACCAGGTCGCCGTCGCGGTCGCGCGCGAGGTTGGCACGGTTGAACTGCTCGAAATCGCGCAACGCCGTCTCGGATCCCTTGAGCCAGCGGGCGGTGGCGAACGGCGAGGCTTCGAGCCCGGCCTCGACCTTGTATTCGGCCTCGAGCCGCGAGATCAGCACCTCGAGCTGCAGCTGGCCCACCACCCCGACGATCCACTGGCTGCCGATCTCGGGATAAAACACCTGGATCACGCCCTCCTCGGACAGGTCGTCGAGCGCCTTCCTGAGCTGCTTGGTCTTGGTCGGGTCCTTGAGCTGCACGCGGCGCAGGATCTCGGGCGCGAAGTTGGGCAGCCCGGTGAAACGGACCTGGTTGCGCTCGCTCAGCGTGTCGCCGACGCGCAGCGTGCCGTGGTTGGGGATGCCGATGATGTCGCCCGCCTCGGCAGTATCGGCCAGCTCGCGGTCCTGCGCGAAGAACAGGATCGGCGAGTGCACCGCGATCGGTTTGCCGAGCCCCGAGGGCGTGAGCTTCATCCCGCGGCGGAAGGTGCCCGAGACCATGCGCATGAACGCGATCCGGTCGCGGTGCTGCGGATCCATGTTGGCCTGGACCTTGAACACGAACCCGGTGACCTCGTCGCGCGTCGGCTCGACCGGGCCTTCGTCCGACGGCTGCGGCCGGGGCGGCGGAGCGTAGCGGGCGATCGCCTCGATCAGCTCGGCGACGCCGAAGTTCTTGAGCGCCGAGCCGAAGTAGACCGGGGTCAGATCGCCGTGGCGGTAGGCCTCGAGGTCGAACTCCGGATAGCCGGCTTTCGCCAGCTCGACTTCCTCGGCGATCGCCTCCGGCACCGCGGCGTCGCTGTCGCGCCGGCCGAGGAATTCCCTGCTCGGTCCTTCCGGCCGGCTGACCGCGCCGCTGGCGAAATCGAGCACCCCTTCGAACTGGCCGCCCATGCCCACCGGGAATCCCTGCGGCGAAACGTCGAGCGCCAGCATGTCGGCCACCTCGTCGAGCAGCTCGAACACCGGGCGCCCCTCGCGGTCGACCTTGTTGATGAACGTTATGATAGGCACCGAACGCAACCGGCACACCTCGAACAGCTTGCGCGTCTGCGGCTCGATGCCCTTGGCGGCGTCGATCACCATGACCGCCGAATCGACCGCGGTCAGCGTGCGGTAGGTGTCTTCCGAGAAGTCCTCGTGGCCCGGGGTGTCGAGCAGGTTGAACGTGACCCCGTCGCGCTCGAAGGTCATGACCGAGCTGGTCACCGAGATGCCGCGCTGCTGCTCGATCTTCATCCAGTCCGAGCGCGCACGCCGCGCCGCGCCGCGCGCTTTGACCTCGCCCGCGAGGTGGATTGCTCCGCCCTGCAGCAGCAGCTTCTCGGTCAGCGTGGTCTTGCCCGCGTCGGGGTGCGAGATGATGGCGAAGGTACGACGACTGGCGGTCATGCTTGTCTCTCTCCCCTCGCGCTGGCCGGAGGGGCGGGGTTGATCGGTGGCGGTCGGGCGGCGGTCGCATATGCCTACCCTCGTCCGCTCTCGCAAGCGCGAGGGGAGTTCACCGCGCGCGCAAGGCAGCCTCGAGCAACCGTTCGGCTCGCCGCTGGCGGATGCGATCAGCCCGAGCGGCGCCTCCGGGAGCGGCGCCGGTGCCAGCTCGAGGACCTCGGCTTCGGTCGTCTGCCATTGCGCCAGCGCCGTCTTGATCCAAGCGCGATCGGCCGGGTTCAGTGCGCACACGCCCTGCGCATGCGCGGTCAGGAGCCCGCCACGGCTCCTGCGCCGCGCACCGTCACCTCCATCCGGAACGTCCGACTGCCGCCCGCCTCCAGCTCGATCACCCCCGGCTTGTCGCGAAAATCGCCGGCGAACCCTGCAGGATCGGCGATCCCCGCCCACGGCTCGATGCAGACGTACCGCGCGCCGGGCTTCTGCCACACCCCGAGCATCGGGGTATCCGGGAAGGCGATGTCGAGCCTCGCGCCACCCGGCGCGCCATAGGCCAGCCGGCGGCTGGCGAGCCGGTCCCAGATCAGCGCGTCGTCCTCGAACAGCGCGTGGCGCAACGCCAACGTGCGTCCCGCGACCGGCGTCGGCTCGCTCCGCGCGACCAGACCGTCGGCGTCGATGCGCCGAACGCGGCCGGGCTCCTCGTGCTCGAACTCGATCGCATGATCTTCCTTGGCCGCCTTGCCTGGCAAGGGCCAGGCGAACGCCGGATGGAAGCCGAAGCTGAACGGCAGCGGTTCGCTGGCCGGATTGCGCACCCTCGCGGCCATTGACA
>DATDLP010000045.1:0-2667 GCA_036519255.1 Croceibacterium sp. | reverse complement strand
GCTCGGGGCCGGAGGACCCTACCGGATGCGGCCTAATCACAACCCGGATGTCGGACACGAAGTCAGACGCAAGACAGTCGAGGAAGGCGAACGCCAGAATCCGCCCGTCCTCACCCGCTCGCGCCCACTGGCTGACCCTGTGCGTGAGCTCGTTGGTATCGATGCCAAGCCAGCTCACCGCCTGCACGAGGCTGTAGCGGTACATGCCGCTAGGTTCCGCCTCCAGCTCGTCGAGCAGACGCCTGAACTCGCGTTTGGCGTCGGCTTGTCGGCGTCGGGCGTAGAGAGGTGGCCGCAGCTCGTCTGGGAGGTGGTGAACGTAGCGACCGCTGCCAATCTGGCTCTTGGCGTAGTCGAGGCGGGCACGAAGCCAGGGGATGACGAGGTCGAAGCCGAAACGGTCGATCTCCTCCAGTGTCAGCTGGAGGTGAACGCGACGATCGTGCGGAAGGAGGTCAGCGGCGGCCGAGGCGAGCACGATGTGCTTGATCTTCTGGCGCTGCTTGGAGCTTAGGCGCGTCTTGCTGTCGGCGCGGTGGCGGATGACGCCCAGCAGCTGGCCGAGTAGCTCGAGGGACGTCTCGCTCGCCTCCGTCAGCGTGAGCGCCACGTCGAGCCGCCAGCCGGAGGGCGGCGTGCCACCGTAGACCAGCGCCCGCCAGAGTTGGTCGCGCACGCTGGTTTCTGGGTCCAGTGCGAGGGTGGGCATTATGCGCCGCGCCAGCTCCTCAGGCGCGCGGTGGAGTGCGTGGGCCGCGGCGCCGCGGACACGTGGCGATGGGTCCGCTGCCCACCGCTGGATCAGCGGCCAATTGGCTCGCTCTCGTGCCAGCTCGTCGACCATCCTGTCGCTGAAGCGGGCGATCGCGAGCTCGTTGTCGATCATGTACGTAGCGAGACGCATCCCCAACTCCGGCACACGCTGCGCCACCCGTTCGAGTACGGCGTTCAACGGAAGGTGATTGGCAGGCTGCGCCGTCAGTGCCTCGCACTCCTCGATCCACCCGTTCCAGCGTTGGAGAACCGCAATCGGGTCAGCGGAGCGCACCAGCGCATCGCCGTAGCGGGCGCCGCGGGCGCGGATCTCGGCGAGTTCCTTCTCCAAGCCGAGGCGGCTTCGCCTGGGCGGGCTATTGTCAATGAGGTCCACGTAGACACGGAGATCGCCCTTCGGGCGTGGCGACCGGGAGTCGCCGCCGCGGCGGTGGAGACCGAGGCGGAAGTGGCCCAGGACAGCCGCCGCGACTGGAAGCGGCAGCTCCTCAAGGCGGTTGGCGAGCGACTGCTCAAGCTCGCCCAGCACGCTTTGAGCAAGTTCCTCCAGACCCTTTGTTGGTTGCACACCAAACGGCCCTGGATAGCCTTCGGCAACGCCCGCTAGCGCGTCGACAACCTTGAGTGTCTTCAGCTGCTCGTCCGGGCGGAGGTCGAGGAAGCTGTCGCGAAACAGCGCGGTGCCAAGGCGTAGCACAGCCTCGGTCGGGGCGTTCGCCGGCGCGAACCCGCCGACGAGGCTGATTGCCATCGCGTTCGCGGCCGCCGGGCGGTGAGCCTCCAGCTGCAGGGTGAGAGCGGTGCATACGACGGCGGCGGCGACACAGGCCGGCCCCGGCTGGCCGCGCGCCTCGGCCCACCACTCCTCGCTCTGCTCGCGAACCGCACGCTGGATATGGGCGAGAACATACAGGTCGCTGGCAGAGTAGTTGATCGGGGCCGAGCCGTAGATCCCACTGATCTCACTCAGTGCCGCCTCACACGCACGGGGCAACCCGCTGCGGCCACAGACGACAGTGGCCAGGCGTAAGAGCAAGCGCCAAGTTGGCGGCAACTCGTCGCGACCCAGCTTCGCGGCCGCCAGCGCCTCCACGAGCCGTAGCGCAACCTGATCGGCGGCGTCGGCGTCGAGGCGGTCAAGGCGGTCGGGGCGGTCGAGCACGGCCTCGACGAGCTCGCGGACGATTGCCGCGCCCCCGGCGCCGAGCCCCCGCGCCGCGAGCATCACGGTTTGGAGTTCGGTGGCAGTCGTCGCCCGCTCCAGGAGCGCGAAGAGGTCGCGTCGAATCGTCGCCAACGCCTCGGCAGCTGCTGGCGTGGTGTCCACGCGCGCCTGACCAAGAACCTCGAGCAGTGCGTCCTGGTGACGCTAAGCGTTTAGGCGGCCACTCCGCGTCATTTGCTGGCGGATTGCTGGCAGACGACGCTGCGAGGGTGGGCGGGAGATGCGTTGTGCCTGGTGGAGCTGAGGGGATTTGAACCCCTGACCCCTTGCATGCCATCGAGGGATTGCTGCGCGCTTGCTGCGCGAAGCAGTCGTAGCCTACGCGCCTATCGAGGCCACCTGTGGGCACGACGTTCGCTAGTCCAACGGCTGGTGGGAAGCCAACCAGCCGAACTCCAGCAACGGGGTCGGGACGGGGCAGTTGGTTCCGGACGAACGGCCGCACCGTAGCCAGCCACGGGTCGTTGGGCGTCAGGCACCGCATCCTCACCAACGGGGTCGCCCGCCGGGCGCTCGCCCAACCGGCGTTCCAACCCGATTTGTCGTGACCCGGCGGTGTTCGGGTACGCTTACGGCTCGTAACCGCGCCGCCGTGACCCTGCGGCGGTTCCCGGTTGGGCCTGCAGGGAGGCTACGCGAGCTGACGACGATCCTGGGCCTGGACGTGG
>DATDLP010000044.1:0-6816 GCA_036519255.1 Croceibacterium sp. | reverse complement strand
GAAGCCCCACACCACCAGCAGGCCGAGCACCGAGTAATACACGCGGCGCACGTCGCCGGTGCTCCAGCGGCGCACGCGGCGGCTGCCGGTCCACAGGATGTCGGTCACTGCGCGCACCTGGCCCTCGAGGATGTCGAGCTGGGCCTTGAACAGCAGCCAGGCGCCCATGAACGCCACCGCCAGCGCGAGCGTGGTGCCGCCGCCCATCGCGTCGGCCAGCGCCGCGGCCACGCCGAGGCCGCGGATGTCCTGGCCGGGGGCGATCACCGAGGTATAGAGGATCGCGGGCAGCACCATCCCGAGCATCGCGCCGCAGAAGAACACGCCCCACTGGTCGGCGCGGACGATGCGCCACCAGCCGCGCCAGCGCGCCATGCTCTCGGCGTCGGGCGCGAAGGTGCTGCCGGTGTGCGCGAGCGGGACCTTGTCTCCGGCGAAGGCCGCGGGGATGTAGCCGGCGACGCCGCCCATGCCGAAGCCCTTGTCGCGTGCCCAGTTCGACAGCGTCAGGTTGCCGACCCCGCCTACGCCTGAGTAGGCGGCGAAGGCGCCGAGCAGGAACCAGTCGGCGCCGGCCGGCAGGAACGAGAAGCCGCCGTTCTTCCAGTCGTAGCCGGCGAGCCCGGTCGCGGCGCCGAGCCACTGGCTGGCGGGCGCCACCACCACGCACAGCACCAGCAGGCCGAGCAGGATGGCCGAGATCAGCACCCAGTTGAGCAGCTCGAGCGTGCGCTCGATCCGCCGCCCGACCAGCAGGATGGCGACGCAGGCGAGGTAGATCGCGACGCCGATCCAGTAGATCGTGCCGGCCTGCGCGTCGCCGGCGAGCTGGCCGTGGGCGAGGTAGAACACCGCGCCGGCCGCCGCGCCGGCCCACGCGGGCCAGCCGAACTGGAGGAAGTACAGCAGGGTGTAGATTGCCGCCCAGAAGCGCGCGTGCGGGCGGGTTCGCATGAAGCCGACCACCGCCGGCTCGCCCGTGTACAGCGTGTAGCGCACGAGCTCGGTGTTGAAGACGGTCTGGAAGAACACCGCGACCGCGGTGATCCACAGCAGCGTGAGCCCGTACTGGACGAACGCGGCGGGGCCGATCAGCCATTCGCCGCTGCCGATCGCGCTGCCGAGCAGGATCACGCCGGGGCCGATCACCCCGAAGATCTTGAGCCCGTGGGTCGGCGGCGGCGCCGGCAGCGCGGCGTGCCCCCACGGCTCGAGCCCCGAACGATCCTCGCGCGCGATCACAGCCATCGGCCCCTCCCCCTGTGGGTGCCGACGTATCACGCGCGGTAAAGGAAGAGAAATTTTCGCGCGAAGACGCGAAGATGTTGCGCTGGCCGCGAAGCGGATGAAAGCGGCTTCGCCGCGGGTCTTCCCTTCGCGCCTTCGCGTCTTCGCGCGCAAAATGCGTCTATTCACGGCTTGGCGGGGAGCGGTGGACGGTCGGTCTCGCGCCTACGGCGCCTGCAACGCGCCATCCAGCGCCGCGCGATAGCGGCGGCTGCCGCGGACGAGGGTGCCGTCGGTGAGCTCGGCCTGGAAGTCGCCGCTCTTGAGCGCCTCGATGCGCACGACCGATGCGGCGCGCATAAGCGTGCCGCGATGCACGCGGACGAAGCCGTGCGGCGCCCAGGCCTGCTCGAGCGCTGCGAGCGTGGTGCGGTGGAGCAGCGTGCGGCCGCGCCAGGCGATCTCGACGTAGTTGCCTGCGGCACTGGCCTGGGCGATCTCGCCCAGCGGGATGAAGTGGGTCGAGGGGCCGTCCTGCACCTCGACCACCACCTCGGAGCGTGGCTCGGGCGCCGCGCCGTCGGGCAGCCGGGTCCAGTACGGCACGCGCGTGGCGAGCCACTGGACGAAGTAGAACCCGAGGCCCATCTGCAGCAGCGTCGAGACGTCCTTGCGATATTCGTAGAGCAGGGTGTCGGCGAGGCCGCGATAGGGCTCGTAGGACTCGCCGAGCAGCGGGTAGATCGCGAAACGCAGTCCGAACATGACCGCTACGTGGACCAGCGAGAGCGCGACGGTGGCCGCGGCGAGCGCGAGGACCAGCACCGCAGGCCGGCGCGCGAGCCGCGGCAGGCGGCGCACGAGCTGCCACAGCAGCGGCGCAGCGGCGATCCAGCCGACCGCGCTCGATCCTTCCCAGCTCCAGTACGGCCAGGCGGGTGAGTTGGGGTTCTCCGAGGCCTGCGACATCGCGTTGACGCTCATCTGGATCAGCAGCAGCGCGAGCCAGACCATGCATCCGGCCACAATGACGCGGGTCGGGGTCCAGCCGCTCGTCCCTCCGCCGCCGCCGTTCGTCCCGCGGCCGGTCCGGCCCGTCACCGCGCCGCCGCCGCCGGGCCCTTCGCCCTCGCCGGCTTGGTGCTCCTCGCTATCGACGCCAGCGGACGCGGCGCGCGGGGCGCCGGACGGGGGAGATCGGTCATGCAGCAGGGACGCCATTACGGGATGGACTGGCTTCGCATCGGGGCCTTCGGACTGCTGATCCTCTACCATGTCGGGATGGTGTTTGTCCCGTGGGGATACCACGTGAAGACCGAGCAGCCGGTGCCGTGGGCGGTGATCCCGATGCTGGCGACCAATGCCTGGCGCATGGCGCTGCTGTTCGGGGTGTCGGGCTTCGCCACGGCGGCGCTGCTTGCGCGGCAGGACGGGCGGGTCGGCCGCTTCCTCAAGGGTCGCATGCCGCGGCTGCTGTGGCCGCTGCTGTTCGGCATGGCGGTGATCGTGCCGCCGCAGCCGTGGGTCGAGCTGACCACCCAGCGCGGCTACACCACAGGCTACCTCGCGTTCTGGTTCGGCGATTACTTCGCGTTCGAGCCGCTGCACGGGATCATGCTGCCGACCTGGAACCATCTGTGGTTCCTCGTCTACCTGCTGGCCTACACGCTCATGCTCGGCCTGCTGCTGCTCCTGCCGTCGGCCTGGCGCGAGGCGGCGGGGCGGCTGGCCGGGCGGGCGCTCGCGGGGCCGCTGATCATCTTCGTGCCGCTGGCGCTGCTCTATCTGCGGATTGCGCTCCACTGGCCGCTGCCCGACGAGACGCACGACTTCGTCAACGACCTGCGGGCGCACGAGGCCTATTTCGGGCTATTCCTGTTTGGCTTCCTGCTGGCGCGGTCGGACGTGGTGTGGGCTTCGATCCGCGCGTGGTGGCGGGTGGCCGCGGTGCTGGCGGTGGCCGGATACGCGACGACGATCGCGGTCGGCGCGGTCTGGCTGAGCACGGGCGATCCGCCCCTATGGAGCGAGGTGCTGTTCGAGTGCGCGCGCGACGTGCAGGGGTGGAACGCGATCGTCGCGCTGATCGGGCTCGCCGACCGCTACTGGAATCGCGACCATCGCTGGCGCGCGACGCTCAACGAGGCGGTGTTTCCGTTCTACGTGATCCACCAGACGGTGATCGTGGTCGTGGCGTATTGGGTGATCGGACGCGGGGTGCATCCGGCGGCGCAGTTCGCGCTGCTGGTCGCGGCGACGGTGGCGGGATGCTGGGCGTTCTACCTCGTCGGACGAGCGATCCCCCCACTGCGGCCGCTGATCGGGTTGCGGTGGAAGCCTGTCCCTACTGTCCGCCCAAGCGTGGTACCGGCGTGAGGTCGAAGGCCCAGGCGAGCGCGGACTCGGTCCAGATCTGCCGCGCCGGCGTGCCGAGTTGGTGGCGTTCGGCGATCGCGCCGATGCGCAGTGCGAGGTTGGCCTGCGCCTCGCCCGGGTCGCAAGCGTAGAGCTGGGTGCCGCACGTGCCGCAGAAGCCTTGCGCGCGCTGGCGACCGCTGTCGGCGGTTTTCGTGTAGTGCGTCGGGTGCCCGGCGATTCGCAGGCTTCCAGGCAGCGGGCGGATCAGCGCGCGGTACGGGGCGCCTGCGAACTGCTGGCAGTCAGCGCAGTGGCACAGCACGACCGTGCCGGGGTCGACCTCGGCCTCGTAGCTGATCGCACCGCAGTGGCATCGGCCGTGGATGTGCATCTCTACCGAACCTCCGCAATGAAGCCGTCCGGCCTGACCAGCATGGCACCCGCGGGGGCGATGCCGCATCGGTTCGCGGTTTCGGACGAGAGGCGCACGCCGTCGCCGGGAGGAGCGTCAGGTCCGAGCAGCCAGCTCGCTTCCGTCGCCGCGACGTCGAGTGTCGAGCGGCCGTCATCGAGCCAGGCGTGCGGCACGCGGGCACCGGCGCGGCCGCGCGTCCGGTCCGGGTGCAGGCAAGCCGGCTCGCTCTCGGTTCGTCCGTCGACCACCGCGTTGGAGCGGTAGAACTGGCCGAGCTCCATCGTCAGCTCGTCGCGCAGGGCAGGGGTGTCGAAGGTCAGCTCCTCGGGCGTGACCCGGCGGACGTAGCGGGTATAGGCCTGCTCGACCGTGAGCAGCCCGACCGGGCGCCGCTCGGCCTCGTAGCTGTCGAGCAGCGCCTCTCCGGCCTCGCCCTTGACCACCATGGCCAGCTTCCACGCGAGGTTGGCCGCGTCCTGCACTCCGGTGTTGCCGCCGAAGCCGCCGGTCGGCGGGACCACGTGGGCGGCGTCGCCGGCGATGAACACGCGGCCCTTGCGGTAGGCATCGGCGCATTCGGCGACCGCCTTCCACACCGCCACGTCCTCGATCTCGACTTCGATGTCGGGCACGCCGATCGCCGAGCGGACGAGCGCGATGCAGCGTTCGGGTGAAATGTCGCCGGCGACGTCCTTGGCGCCGGGCAGCGAGAGGTCGCCGAGCGTGTTGACCACGAGGAATCCGCGCTTGCCGCCGGCCTCGAAGCGGAAGAAGCCGCGCTGGTCGGCATTGCTCACGTAGATCACGCCCATCGGGCGCTCCTCGAGCCACTGCGTGCAATCGGCCTTGAAGTAGATCGTGATGCTGTCGCTGAGCCAGCCCGGCCCGGTCATGCCCACGCCGAGCTTTTGGCGGATCGGGCTGCGGTTGCCGTCGGCGGCGATCATCCAGCGCGCGCGGATCGTGCGGATCTCGCCGCTGTCGACGTCGCGCACGTGCGCCGTGACCCCGCTCTCATCCTGCGCGAAATCGACCAACTCGCTGCGATAGTGCAGGTCGGCGCCGAGCTCGGCGGCGCGGCGGTGGAGCAGCGGCTCGAGGCTCTGCTGTGTGATGAAGAAGCGCTTGCACGGGCTGTAGGGATCGAGCCCGGCGTTGATGCTCGGCACGAACAGCGCCAGCTCGCGACCGGCGAGCGATTCGACGAGGTTGATCCCGCCGTCGGGGCCGAACTGCTCGTGGCTCGCCTCGAGGATCGCCGGCTCGAGCCCGATCCGGCGATAGGCTTCCATCGTGCCGACGTGGAAGTAGCCCGCGCGCGGATGGATCGACGTGCCCGCGTGCTTCTCGACCACCATCGCGCTCACTCCGTGGTGCCCGAGAAAAGCCGCGGCCGACAGGCCGACAAGGCTCCCGCCGACGATCAGCACGTCGCAAGGAATGGCGTCCGCCATCGTGATCTCCTCTTCCCGGCGCGCATCCTATGGGCGTGCGGGCCTGTGGCAAGCGTCTCGGCGGCTATCCAACCGCGCGCTACGCCCCTAGGAAACGAGCGAGTTCAACTTGAGGCGCGCGATGGACCATTCGGAAACCGGCAACTTCCTGCGCGACGGGTTCCTGATGCTCGCGTTCGCGCTGCCGGCGGTGCTGCTGTTCCGGCGGCTCGGGCTGGGGGCCACGCTGGGCTACCTCGTGGCAGGTTCGCTGGTCGGCCCGCACCTGCTCGGGCTGATTGGCGACGCCGAGGAGATGATCGGTTTCGCCGAGCTCGGCATCGTGCTGCTGCTGTTCATCGTCGGGCTCGAGCTCAAGCCCGAGCGGCTGTGGCGCATGCGGCGCGACATCCTCGGGCTCGGGCTGCTGCAGGTGGTGCTGTGCGGGCTGGCGATCTCGGGGCTGATCCTGCTTGCGGCGCCGTTCTCGCTGGCCGCGGCGCTTGCGCTCGGGCTGCCGCTGGCGCTGTCGTCGACCGCGCAGGTGCTGCCGATGCTGCAGTCGGCCGGGCGGCTGCGCACCCCGTTCGGCGAGCGCGCGTTCGCGATCCTGCTGTTTCAGGACCTGTCGCTGATTCCGCTGTTGACGATCGTCGCCGCGCTGAGCCGCAATCCGGCCGATGCCGGCGGACCGCCGGGGTGGCAGGTCGGGCTGCTGACGTTCGCTGCGGTCGTCGGGCTGATTGCGCTCGGGCGTTTCGCGATCCGCCCGCTGTTCCGCCTGATCGGCGGTCTCGGCGAGCGCGAGATGTTCGTCGTGGCCGCGCTGTTCACGATCGTCGCCTCGGCCGCGATCATGGCCGAGATCGGCGCGAGCGCCGCGCTCGGCGCGTTCGTCGCCGGGGTGATGCTGGCGGATTCACCGTATCGCCACGAGCTCGAGGCCGATGTCGAGCCGTTCCGCTCGATCCTGCTCGGGCTGTTCTTCCTGTCGGTCGGGATGCTGCTCGACCTCGGCGCGATCGCCGAGCGGCCCCTGTTCGTGTTCGGGATGGCCGCGGCCTTGATCGCGGCGAAGACCGGGGTGATCTTCGCGATCTGCCTGCTGTTCCGGATGAACTGGCGCTCGGCGCTCGGGCTCGGGCTGCTGCTGAGCCAGGGCGGTGAGTTCGGCTTCGTGCTGTTCATCGCCGCGCGCGAGGCGCTGCTGGTGACCGGCGAGGCGGCGAGCCTGTTCGCGGCGATCGTCACCGTGTCGATGGCGACCACGCCGTTTCTGATGGCAGCGACCAAGCGCTATCGTTCGGAACCGCCGAGTTCCGCAGAGGAGCGCGAGGGGCCGGGGGATACGACCGCAAACGCGCTCGTCGTCGGCTATGGCCG
>DATDLP010000043.1:0-2025 GCA_036519255.1 Croceibacterium sp. | reverse complement strand
TCCTCGCGAGGCCGAGACGCCGACGGTTGCTGAGCTCGAGGAGGCGTTGTTGGATGCCAAGCTTTCGGTTCCGCAACTTCGCCGAGGTTCGGTGAGTCGCGGCAAACTCATCGAGACGGGTCGCGGGAGCGATTGCCGCGTCGTTGCGGTCACTGCGCCTGCGGGTTACGGCAAGTCGACCTTGCTGGCTGAGTGGGCCGGCGCAGAAGATCGTCGGGTCGCGTGGGTGTCTTTGGACCGCTTTGACGATGATCCTGCGGTTCTGCTGATCTTGTTGGCATCGGCATACGCTCGGGTCTCGCCGGGTAACGCCGACCTGATCGCGGACGTGAGCGGACTCGGCGTGTCGGCGTTGGGCCGCGCTGCGCCACTTCTTGCGTCGGCATTCCGGACAAGCCCAGTGCCGTTCGTGCTCATGCTGGACGACCTCCACGAGCTGGAGTCGCCGGCTTGTCACGACGTATTGAGTGTGGTGATCTCGGGGATTCCGCGAGGCTCTCAACTGGTCGCGGCGAGTCGTTCCGAGCAGCCCCACCTGCCGCGGCTGCGCGCTTCGGGTGAGCTGGTTGAGTTCCTGGGGAGCGATCTGGCCCTCGACGCGGCGGGCGCCGAGCAGATCTTCGCCGCGGCACACGTTATCCTCACCCCTGAGCTGGCAGCCGCCGTGACCGCCCGAACCGAAGGGTGGCCGGTCGGCGTTTACCTCTCTGCGTTGATTGCCCACGACGGCCACGGCGAGGCACCGATGGTCTTTGGTGACGATCGGTACGTGGCCGACTACTTGTACCGCGAGTCGTTGATGAAGCTGCCCGAGAACCTCCAACGGTTCCTGCGGCGGACGGCAGTTCTTGATCAACTTTCTGCAACGCTGTGTGATGCCGTCCTCGAAGAAACAGGCGGGCAGGAGCGGTTGCGCGGCCTTGAGGCAACAAACTTGTTTTTAATCCCGCTTGATCGTCGGCGCGAGTGGTATCGCTACCACGCAATGTTCCAAGAGTTCTTGCTGGGTGAGCTTCGTCGAGTCGAGCCCGAGATCATCATGACACTGCACGGGCGAGCCGCCGACTGGTACGAGTCCAATGGATCTCCGGCGATGGCCATCGAGCACTTGTTGAAGACGACCGAGCGGGAACGATGCGTCGAATTGGTGACGAAGATGGCTTTGCCGACTTATAGTGCCGGCCAGATATCGACTGTGCAACGTTGGCTTTCGGCCCTCGGCGATACCGCTATCGAACAATATCCCCCGCTCGCCGTGCTAGCCGGCTGGGTCACGGCCTTGACAGCGCAGACCGCCGAAGCGCAACGGTGGGCGGCGATCATCGACACCGCTTCGTTTGATGGAATACCCGCAGATGGCACGGCGTCGTTCGCCTCTGCACGGGCGATGCTGCGGGCCGTCATGTGTCCCGCTGGTGTGGAGCAGGCAATGGCCGACGCAAGCTTCGCGGTCACCCAGGAGCCGGCATGGAGTCCATGGCGCGACCAGGCGCTCTGCGTGTGCGGCCTGGTGGATCTGCTCACCGGCGACCTCGACCAGGCACGCGCCTTGTTCGCAGAGGCGTCCACCTTGGGGGCCACACTGGGCAACACCGATACGATCGTGGTCAGCGAGTCCGAGCTCGCTGTGTTGGCGATGGATCGTGGGGAATGGGTTGAGGCTGCCGGGCACCTGGAAGTGGCACTCGCCACGGTCGATGAGCATCGGATGCACGATTACGCCCTTTGCGTGCTCGCGTTCGCTGCCGCGGCCCGGCTCGCTGTGCACCGCGGCGACCTGAAGGAGGCTGACCGGCGTCTCACCCAGGCCATGCGCGCCCGTCCATCATGCACGTTTGTGCTGCCCTTCATCGCCGTTCGCGTACGCCTGCAACTTGCGAAGGTGTACTGGGCCCGGGGCGATCATGCCACCGCCCGACATCTGCTCCGTGAGATCGATGACGTCTTGCTTCAGCGGCCAGCTCTCGGTGTTCTGGTCGACGAGGTCGCGGAGTTTCGCCGGATCGTCACATCGAGCGCACAGCG
>DATDLP010000042.1:0-7250 GCA_036519255.1 Croceibacterium sp. | reverse complement strand
CGACTGGCGGCGGCCGAGCGGCACGCGGCCGAAGCGGGTGTCACGCGCGAACGCTCGCTCGGCCGGCCCGATCCGACCGTCTCGGCTGGCGTCCGCCGGTTCGAGGAGAGCAACGAGCAGGCGCTGGTGGTCGGGGTCTCGATCCCCTTGCCGATCCGCGATCGCAACCAGGGCAACGTGGCCGCCGCGCAAGCGCGAGCCCGCTCGGCGGCGGCTCGCGAGGCGGTCGCACAGTCGGACTACCGGCAATCGGTGGCCGAGGCGCGGGCGGACTACCTCGCGGCCGAGGCCAAGGCCGATACGCTGGAAGCCCGGTCGCTGCCCCAGTCCGAAGAAGCGCTGCGGCTGGCCCAGATCGGATACCGCGAAGGCAAGTTCGAGCAGATCGAGGTGCTTTCGGCCGGCGATGCGCGCGACGGCGTTCGCCGCGCGCTGATCGACGCGCGCGAAGCACAGGGCAAAGCGGCCGCGCTGCTGATCCGGCTGGCCGCCGCCGACGCGACCGCCCGCTGACCCCATTCATGCGCCCGGCGGCGCAACAAGGAATCCTCCATGGAACGCCCTACCAACAGAAACGCGTTGATCGCTCTCGGCACGGCCGGAGCGCTCGCATTGGTCGCCGGCGGCTACCTGCTCGGGCAGGCGGGCTCGTCTCCCTCCGCCGAAACGGCTGCCGGGGAAGAACACGAGGGCGAAGAGCACGGCCCCGAAGGCTTCGTCGCGATCACCGATGCCCGTGCCAAGGCGGCAGGCATCGTCAGCGAGGCCATCGAGGGCGGCGGGCTGGCCGCGGAAATCCTCGCGCAGGGCACGGTCGCGCCGACACCCGCCGGCGAGGCGGTGCTGACTGCGCGGGCCGACGGCACGGTGGTGCGCATCAACCGGCGTCTGGGCGACACCGTGCGCGCCGGAGAAGCGGTGGCGACGATGGACAGCCGCGAGGCGGCCGCGCTGGCATCCGAGCGCAGCAGCGCCGATGCCCGGCTGGCGCTTGCCCGGTCGGCCTACGAGCGTGAGCAGCGGCTCTACGACGCCAAAGTCACCGCCAGGCAGGACCTCGAAGGGGCCCGCGCAGCATTGGCCGAAGCCGAGGCCGAGGCGCGGCGCGCGCGCTCGGCGGCCAGCGCCGCGCTGGTCAGCGGCGACGGGCGCAGCCTCGCGGTGGTGAGCGTGATCTCGGGCCGCGTGACCCGGGCTGATGCCACGCTCGGCGCGTTCGTTCCGGCCGGGACGGAGCTGTTCCGGGTCGCCGATCCGAACAGCGTCCAGGTCGAGGTGTCGGTGCTCGCCGCGGACGTGCGGCGCATTGCGCCCGGTAACGCAGCCGTGATCGAGCTCGCCAATGGCGAGACCCGCGGGGCGGTGGTCCGCTCCGTCACTCCAAGCCTCGACCCCGAAAGCCGCACCGCAACGGTCGTGCTCCAGCCCGACGATGCCGGCGACCTGACGCAGGGCCAAGGCCTGCGCGCGCGCATTCGCCCCGGTGGCGGAGACAGCGGGCGGATCGCGCTGCCCGAGGAGGCCGTACAGTCGGTCGAAGGCCGCGACGTCGTCTTCGTGCGCACCGCCAGCGGCTTTCAGGCGACCAGCGTGGTCGCCGGCCAGCGCAGCGGCGGCCGCATCGAGATCGTCGAGGGCCTGCGCCCCGGCATGACCGTCGCCACGCGCGGCGCTTTCCTGCTCAAGGCCGAACTCGGCAAGGGCGAGGCGAAGCACTGAGATGATCGCGCGCCTCCTCGCCGCATCGATCCGCTTCCGCTGGGCGGTCGTGATCGTGACCCTCATGGTCTCGGCCTACGGCGTGACGCAGCTGCTCAAGCTGCCGATCGACGCGGTGCCCGACATCACCAACAAGCAGGTGCAGATCAACACGGTCGCGCCCAGCCTCGGCCCGCTCGACATGGAGCGGCTGGTCACCTTCCCGGTCGAGACCGCGATGGCCGGCATCCCGGGCCTCGAAAGCTCGCGCTCGATCTCGCGCAACGGCTTCAGCCAGGTGACGGTGGTGTTCGAGGACCGTACCGACCTCTACTTCGCGCGCCAGCAGGTCACCGAACGGCTGGGCCAGGCCAAGGGCGCCTTACCCGACGGCGTCGAGCCCGAGATGGGCCCGGTCTCGACCGGGCTCGGCGAAGTGCTGATGTATGTCGTCGACTTCGCGCCGGCGGGCACGACGGCCAACCCCCGGATCGCGGGCCGGCCGGGGCCGCAGCCCGATGGTTCGTTCATGACGCCCGCGGGCGAGCTGCTTGCCGACGACATCGCGAAGCAGGGCTACCTGCGCTCGGTACAGGACTGGGTGATCCAGCCGCAGCTGCGCTCGGTGGCCGGTGTTGCCGGGATCGATTCGATCGGCGGCTACGAGAAGCAATTCGTCGTGCAGCCCGATGTCGCGCGAATGTCGAGCTATGGCGTCTCGTTCACCGAGCTCGCCGAAGCGCTCGAGACGGCCAACGTCTCGGTCGGGGCCAACTTCGTCGAACGCGGCGGCGAGGCGTTCCTCGTCCGCGCCGACGGGCGCATCCGGACGCTCGATGAAATCGCGCGCGCGACCGTTGCCTCGCGCGGGGGCGTCCCGGTGCAGGTACGCGACATCGCGACGGTCAGCGTGGGCGGCGACTTGCGCACCGGCACCGCCACGCAGAACGGCAAGGAAGTCGTCGTTGGCACCGTGCTCATGCTCGCTGGAGGCAACAGCCGCGTCGTCGCCGCGGCCGCTGCCGAGCGGCTGGAAGAGGTGGCGAAGTCGCTGCCGGCGGGAGTCCAAGTCAAGACGGTGCTCGACCGGTCGCACCTGGTGGATGCGACCATCGGCACGGTCGAGGAAAACCTGCTGTTCGGTGCGCTGCTGGTGATCGGCGTGCTGTTCTGGCTGCTCGGCAACTTCCGTGCCGCGCTGATCGCTGCGCTGGTGATCCCGGTCTCGTTCCTCGTGATGGGGACGGGCATGACCTGGAGCGGCACCTCGGGTAACCTGATGAGCCTCGGCGCGCTCGACTTCGGGCTGATCGTCGACGGCTCGATCATCATCATCGAGAACTGCCTGCAACGTCTCGCTCATCGCCAGCAGCTCGAAGGGCGCGTGCTCACGCTCGATGAGCGACTGCACGAGGTGTTCGCGGCCTCGCGCGAGATGGTGCGGCCGACTCTGTTCGGCCAGGCAATCATCTTCCTTGTCTTCATCCCGCTGCTCACCTTCACCGGGGTCGAGGGCAAGACGTTCTCGCCGATGGCGATCACCGTGCTGCTCGCGCTCGCCGGCGCGTTCGTCGCGTCGCTCACGTTCGTTCCGGCGATGGTCGCGTTGCTCATCCGCGGCGAAGTCGCGGAGAAGGACGTGAAGGCGGTCGCCTGGGTGAAGGAACGCTACGAACCGGTGCTCGGCCGCGTGATCGCGCGCCCTTGGCCGTGGATCGGTGCGGGTGCCGGGACCTTCGTGGCGGCGACGCTTGCCTTCTTCGCGCTCGGCAGCGAGTTCCTGCCGGTCCTCGGCGAGGGCAACCTGGCGATGCAGGCGGTGCGCATTCCGTCGACTTCGCTCGCGCAGTCGACGCGGATGCAGGAGCAGGTCGAGCGCAAGCTCGCCGAGCTGCCCGAGGTGGCCTTTGTCTACTCGAAGACCGGCACGGCAGAGGTCGCCAGCGACCCGATGCCGCCCAACGCCTCGGACACCTTCATCATCCTCAAGCCCAGGGGCGAATGGCCTGACGGCGTGGAGACCAAGGACGACGTGATCGAGCGCGTCGAGACCGCGCTCGTGCCGCTCGTCGGTAACGCCTTCGAGGTCAGCCAGCCGATCCAGCTGCGCTTCAACGAGCTGATCGCCGGCGTGCGCGGCGACATCGCGGTCAAGGTCTATGGCGACGATCTCGAAGCGATGGGCCGCGCCGCGGGCGAGATCGCCGCGGTGCTCAGCACGGTGCCCGGTGCCGCAGACGTCAAGGTCGAGCAGACCGGGGGCTTCCCGGTGCTCGACGTGGAGTTCGATCGTGATGCGATCGCCCGCTACGGTCTCACGCTGAAGGAGGTCAGCGATACGCTCGCTGCGGCAATGGGTGGCCGGGAAGCCGGCGTCGTGTTCGAAGGCGACCGGCGCCACGACATCGTGGTCCGGCTCGACCAGGTCACCCGCAACGATCTCGACGCGGTGGGCGCGCTGCCGGTCATGCTGCCGGGCGAGGATGTCCATCGACCCTCGGTTCCGCTGCGCGAGCTGGCCCGGTTCAGCTACTCGGCAGGGCTCAACCAAGTCAGCCGCGAGAACGGCAAGCGCAGCGTGGTCGTCCAGGCCAACGTGCGCGGGAACGATCTCGGGTCGTTCGTGGCCGAGGCGCAGGACAAGGTCGCGCGCCAGGTGACGCTGCCGCCCGGCAGCTTCGTCGAGTGGGGCGGCCAGTTCGAGAACCTGCAGGCCGCGTCCGCGCGGCTGTCGCTGGTGATTCCGCTGATCTTCGCCGCGATCTTCGGCATCCTGTTCCTCGCCTTGCGCGGGGTGCGGCAGTCGATCGCGGTCTATTCGGCGATCCCGCTGGCGCTGGCGGGCGGCGTGTTCGCGCTGCTGCTGACCGGGCACCCGTTCTCGGTTTCGGCGGCGGTCGGCTTCATCGTGCTGTCCGGCGTCACCGTGCTCAACGGGCTCGTGGTGATGACCAGCATCAACCAGCGGCTCGATGCCGGGATGCAGGTGGACGAGGCGATCAGGGAGGGTACCATGGTGCGAGTCCGCGCGGTGCTGATGACAGGCATCGTCCCGGCCATCGGGTTCGTGCCGATGGCCATTGCGACCGGCACCGGTGCGGAAGTCCAGAAGCCGCTGGCGGTGGTCGTGATCGGCGGGCTGATCACCTCGACCCTGCTGACCTTGTTCGTGCTTCCGGCGATCAGCCACCTGTTGCTGCGCGGGAAACGCGGCGGGCACGTTGCCGGGGACTACGCCGATCGCGACGCGTTCGCTCCGGAACTCTCCGCAGGCTGAAAGGAATACGGGCTGGGCGTTTGCGCGCCCGGCCCACGCTTGCCCGCCTCAGCGCGATCCTGCCGCGCTGGAGGCTGCGAATGAATTGATGGCTCCCCGAGTTGGATTATAATCCATAGATCATAAAGGATCATGCGACGTCAAAAACCTCAGTGATCCTGCGGATGTGCCAGCCACGAACAATCACAAGCCATCTTGACGGATCACAAAAGACCAGTGCAAATGTGGGAACCAACTGGTGCACTAAGGACGGCTTTTATGGGCAAGCTTACAGATCTGAAGGTCCGCAACGCTAAGCCGGGCATTCATGGCGACGGCGGCGGCCTCTACCTGCGCGTCAAGCCGAGCGGTGCTCGGTCTTGGGTGCTGCGGGTGCAGCACATGGGCAGGCGCGAGGACGTAGGGCTCGGCGGCTATCCGGTTATCACGCTCGGCGCCGCTCGCGACAAGGCGCTGGAGCTTCGCCGCGTTGCAAAGGAGGGTGAGAGCGCCCGCGATGCGCGGGACCGCAAGAGGGTGGCGGTTCCGACCTTCAAGGAAGCGATGATCGCGGCGCATGCAGAATATTCGAAAGGGTGGAGCAAAAAGAACGCCGCCGCCTTCAAATCCTCGCTCGAGCAGCACGTCGTCCCCAAGATCGGGAATCGCCGGGTAGACCATATCGGCTCGGATGACGTGATCACCGCTTTAGCTGCGATCTGGACCGAGAAACCGGCGCTGGCGGTCAAACTGCGCGTCCGCATCATGCAGGTGCTGTCGTATGCCAAAGCGAAGAAATGGCGCACGGACACTATCCCGGCAAAGGACGTCAGCGACGGCCTCGCCAAGCGCCCTAAGGGTGGCAACTTCGCCGCGGTGCCGTTCAAGGACGTGCCGGCATTCATCTCCGATCAGCTCGGCAAGGAGGACACAGCTGGCCGCCTCGCGCTTTTGTTTACCATCCTGACTGCTGCGCGTAGCGGCGAGGTGCGATCGGCGCAGTGGGACCATATCGACGAGGAAGGTCGGGAATGGACCCGGCCTGGCGAGTTGATGAAGGGCGGAGTGAAGCACACCGTTACGTTGAACGACGCCGCGCTGGCCGTTCTGGAGCGCGCCAAGGCGCTGTCTGGAGGCAAGGGGCTGATCTTCCACGGCATGAAGCCTGGAACGCCGCTCAGCGACATGACGCTAAGCAAAGTCCTGCGCACTGCCGGTCGCTCCGAGACGGTCCACGGCTTCCGCTCGAGCTTTCGCGATTGGGCGGCCGAGAGAATGCCAACGATCCCGGCCATGGTGCCGGAGATGGCGTTGGCGCACGCCGTCGGCAGCAAGACTGAGCAGGCCTACTTACGCTCGGATCTCCGTGACATGCGTCGCTCGCTGATGGACGCTTGGGGGCGATTTTCCGCACCTTCGCTCTCCCTTGGAGGGGCTGACAACGTTATCGAAATTGCGCGCACGGGATAGGTTGCGAAAGAAATCTACGCCATCACGAAATAATCTTGCGCGTTTCGTCCCTGTTCTGTAATGCTCGCTACGGTTCATCAAACCGCAGGAGCAGTCATGAACGCCCTAACCGTCTCGGTAGATGAGGCAGCCAAGGCCACCTCACTCAGCAAGCCGACGATCAACCGTTATATCGCATCGGGCAAAATCAAGAGCCGCAAGGTCGGACGCCGCCGTCTGATCGACGCGGAGAGCCTGCGCAAATTTGTGGGCGCGGAGTGATCCGACATGCCCCAGAAAAGCGAAACCCCGACCGATAGGGCCGGGGCGTCGCGGAATAGCTGTGGAGGCACATTCCGTGATCGTTCTACCCCCTATCTAGCCCGCGTTCAACCTCTCGGCCGACCCGGCCCGATCTTGGTCCGACACCTTCGCGGATGCGACTTGGTGGGGATCTGGCATGCTTGAGCAGGCTAACCACGAGGTCCAATCGGGCCTGATCGAGATGGCGCTCGAGGCGAGCGACCAGAATCGGCGCGAGGCAGTCTGCCTCCTTCTGGATGCGGCGGGCGCGATCATCCTCGATGCTACAATCCACGCTGGGATCGTCGCCGACGAGACGGCCCAGCGCGCTGCCAAATATCTGATTGAGCAAATCGCGAGAAACCGGGGGGGGCGCGCATGACCGACCTCAGCTTTATCGTCCGCGAGCACGTGCCGGCGGCTGATGGCATCGAGCTCGAGCATCGCGTCAAGTTGATCGAATACCGCGATCGCGCCGCAGTGATCCGTGGGCGCACCACTTCTCGCCTCGCTTTTGATCTTTCGGCCGAGGCGCACGAACGAG
>DATDLP010000041.1:0-4675 GCA_036519255.1 Croceibacterium sp. | reverse complement strand
TGCCGGTGGTGGCGGATCACCTCGTCGATCACGAAGCGGATGAACTTCTCGCTGAACTCGGGGTCGAGGTCGGCCTGTTCGGCCAGCGCGCGCAACCGCACGACCTGCCGCGCCTCGCGCTCGGGATCGGCCACCGGCAGCGAAGCCTGCGCCTTGTACTCGCCGACCGCCTGGGTGATGCGGAACCGTTCGGCCAGCATGTGAATCAGCGCGGCGTCGATGTTGTCGATCGACTTGCGATAGGCCGCGAGCACCGCGTCCATGTTCTGGGTCTTGGGATTGCTGGCCATAGGTGCGCGAAGCTAGCAGGGATTCCGCGCTTGCCAAGCGCGCGGCCACGCGCCAGAGGCGCGGCATGAGCGCCGAGGTCGTCCCCCTCCCGGTGAAAGAGCCTTCGCTCGCGCCGATTCTCTCCCTCACCGCAACCGCGATGAACGCAGTCAACGCGATCATCCTCGACCGGATGCAGAGCGAGATTCCGCTGATCCCCGCGCTCGCCGGGCACCTGATCGCCGGCGGCGGCAAGCGCATGCGGCCGATGCTCACGCTCGCGGGGGCCGAACTGGTCGGCTACCAGGGCGCGCGCCACCACAAGCTCGCCGCCGCGGTCGAGTTCATCCACACCGCGACGCTGCTGCACGACGACGTGGTCGACGGATCGGAGACGCGCCGCGGCAAGGAAACCGCCAACATCGTGTTCGGCAACCCGGCGACGGTGCTGGTCGGCGACTTCCTGTTCAGCCGCGCGTTCGAGGTGATGGTCGAGGACGGCAGTCTCAAGGTGCTCAAGATTCTCAGCAGCGCGAGCGCGGTCATCGCCCAGGGCGAGGTCGACCAGCTCACAGCGCAGCGCCGGATCGAGACCAGCGAGGAGCGCTACCTGCACATCATCGGCGCCAAGACCGCCGCGCTGTTCGCCGCCGCAAGCCGCATCGCCGCGGTGGTCGCCGAACGCGGCGAGGCGGAGGAGCGCGCGCTCGACGACTATGGCCGCAACCTGGGCATCGCCTTCCAGCTGGTCGACGACGCGATCGACTACGACAGCACCGCGGCCGAGATGGGCAAGGACCGCGGCGACGACTTTCGCGAAGGCAAGATGACCCTGCCGGTGATCCTCGCCTACGCCCGCGGCACTGCCGACGAGCGGCGCTTCTGGGAGGAAGCGATCGCCGGCTTCCGCACCGAGGACGAGGACCTTTCGCTCGCGGTCGACCTGATCCGCCGCCACGACTGCGTCACCGCCACGCGCGAGCGCGCGCGGCTCTACGCGCAGCGCGCGTGCGACGCGCTGGCGATCTTCCCCGACGGGCGCGCGCGCCAGGCGATGGTCGAGGCGGCGCGCTTCGCGGTCAGCCGGGGGTACTGACCCCGTGAAGATGAAGGCGGCCGCCAGTCCGGACGCCTTCGTCGAGGAGCTGTCCGGCTGGAAGCGCGCGCTGGTCGAGTTGTTGCGCGCCGGGGTGAATGCGGGCGGCGCGTTCGACGAGATCATCAAGTGGGGCAACCTCGTGTTCGTGCACAACGGGCTCAGCGTGCTGATCCACGTCGAGGACCACCGCGTGGTGTTCGGGTTCTTCCGCGGCAAGCGGCTCACCGCGATCGAGCCGCGGATCAAGCCGAGCGGGAAGTACGAGCTGGGGAATATCGTGTTCTTCGAAGGCGACACTATCGAGGCCGGGCAGGTCGAGACGCTGGCGCGCGAGGCGGCGCAGCTCAACGACGAGCTTGGCGATCCGACCGCGACGTCCTGAAATCGTGCCCCCTCCATCGCCTGCGGCGACACCGCCGAGAGTAGCGAGGCGGAGGGGGCCCGACCCACCACTTTCACGAGGATGACGATATGGGTAGGGCAGGGCCGTGCCTGCCGACCTGCCCATCCACGCCGTCCTCCCCGATCTGCTCGCCGCCCTGCGCGCGCGCAATTCCGCCGTGCTCATTGCTCCCCCCGGCGCGGGCAAGACCACCGCCGTCGCCCCCGCGCTGATCGCCGAACCGTGGTGTACCGGCCTGGTGATCCTGCTCAGCCCGCGCCGCGTTGCCGCGCGCGCCGCGGCCGAGCGCATCGCGGAGCTGCTCGGCGAGCCGGTCGGCCGGCGCGTCGGCTACCTGACCCGGCTCGACAGCAAGCAAAGCGCGGCCACGCGAGTGCTCGTCGTCACCGAGGCGATCTTCGTCAGCCGCATCCTCGGCGACCAGGAGCTCGAAGGCGTCTCCGCGGTGCTGTTCGACGAGGCGCACGAGCGCCACCTCGACAGCGACCTCGGCCTCGCGCTCGCGCTCGAGAGCCAGGCGGTGCTGCGCGAGGACCTGCGCATCGTCGTCATGTCGGCCACGATAGACGGCGCCCGCTTCGCCCGCCTGCTGCACGGCGCGCCGGTGATCGAGAGCGAGGGCCGCGCGCACCCGCTACGCATCGAATGGCTCGGCAGCCGCGCCGAGCAGCGCACCGACGAGGCGATGGCCGGCGCGATCCTCACCGCCTGGCGCGCCGAGGACGGCGACTTGCTCGCCTTCCTCCCCGGCGTCGGCGAGATCGAGCGCACCCGCGAGCGCCTCGCCGAGCGCTTGCCGCAAGTGCCGATCCTCCCGCTGCACGGCCAGGTCGAGCCTGCCGCGCAACGCGCCGCGATTCGCCGCGATCCCGAGGGCCGCCGCCGGATCGTGCTGGCGACTGCGATCGCCGAGACCTCGATCACGCTCGACGGCGTCGCGGTGGTGGTCGACGCCGGCCTCTCGCGCCGCGCCGAGTTCGACGTCGCCGTCGGCGTCACCCACCTGATCACCACCCGCGCGAGCCAGGCTGCGGCCGCCCAGCGCGCCGGCCGCGCCGCGCGCCAGGGCCCCGGTGTCGCCTACCGCCTGTGGGAACGGGCCGCGCACCCGGGCCGCGAGCCGTTCGATCCGCCCGAGATCACAACCGCCGACCTTGCGCCGCTCGTGCTTGCCCTGGCGCAATGGGGCGTCGCCGATCCGAACTCGCTGGCCTGGCTCGACCCGCCGCCGGCGGCGGCGCTGTCGGCCGCGCGCGAGCGGCTGGCCAAGCTCGATGCGCTCGATGGCGAAGGGCGCATCACCGAACGCGGTCGCAAGCTCGCGGCCCTGCCGATGGAGCCGTGGCAGGCCGCGATGTTGCTCTACGGCGCCGAGCATGGAGCGGCCGGCGAAGCTGCGAAGCTGGCGCTGCTGCTGCAGGAGCGCGGGCTGGGCGGGAAGGGCGAAGACCTTGCGCAACGGCTGTCCCGCTGGAACGGCGACCGGTCTGTTCGCGCCGATGCTTCGCGCAAGCTCGCACAGGGCTGGGCGCAACGCGCGGGCAAGCAGACGGCGGGGAAGGGTGGTCCGCTTCCGCCCCTGGGCATCATTCTCGCCATGGCCCTGCCCGACAACCTCGCGCGGCGCCGCGATGCTTCGGGCGAATCCTGGCTCTCGGCCGGCGGGCGCGGCTATTCGCTCGACCAGACCTCGCCCCTCGCTACCGCAGAATGGCTCGCGATCGGCGACGCGCAGGGCCGCGCACAGGCGGCGCGGATCACCGCGGCGCTGCCGCTCACCACCGAGGACGTCGAGCGCTGGCTCGCCGGGCGCATCGAACGCCGCTCGACGCTGCGCTGGAGTGGCGAACGCGTCGAGGCGCGGCTCGAGCGGCGGCTCGGTGCGATCGCGCTCGCCAGCGGGCCCGATCCGAAGCCCGATCCGCAGGCGCTTGCGGATATCCTTGTCGGCAAGGCTGTGGACAAGCTGGGGACATTGCTCCCGGCCGGCCTGCTCGCGCGCGCCCGGTTTGCGGGCATCGAGGCGCTCGCCCTCGACCGCCTCGCCGCGGAGGCCGGCGAGTGGCTCGCCCCGCTGCTCGCGGGCCGCCGCGACCTCGACTTGTCCACAGGGGCGCTGGTCGAGGCGCTGCTCAACCGCCTGTCGTGGGGCGAACGCCAGCGGTTCGACCGGCTCGCCCCGCGCGAGTTCGCCTCGCCCGCCGGCACCCACCACGCGATCGACTACGCCGGCGACGACGCCCCGAGCGTCGAGGTCCGCGTCCAGGCGGTGTTCGGGCTCGAGCGGCATCCGATGATCGGCGACACGCCGCTGCTGCTCAAGCTCACCAGCCCCGCCGGCCGCCCGCTCCAGGCCACCCGCGACTTGCCCGGCTTCTGGCGCGGCTCGTGGGCCGACGTGAAGAAGGACATGAAGGGCCGCTACCCGAAGCACCGCTGGCCCGACGAGCCTTGGACGGAAAAACCGAGCCTCAAGACCAGGAACGCATTCGATGCTTCGACACGCTCAGCATGAGCGGGACTTGATTTCCGGGGGCAACCGAACGAAAGGCTCGCCCATGCAGGCTCGCATCTTCCAGCGTCCCAAGAACGCCATGCAATCGGGCAAGGCGCTCACCAGCCAGTGGGTGCTCGACTTCGTCCCGGCCGAGGCCAAGAAGCCCGACCCGCTGATGGGCTGGGCCGGCAGCGGCGACACCCGCCAGCAGCTCCAGCTGCGCTTCCCCTCGAAGGAAGCCGCGGTCGCCTACGCTGCGAAGCACGGCATCGACGCGGTCGTCCACGACACCCCGCCGCGCCGTCTCAAGCTCCAGGCCTACGCCGACACCTTCCGCTAACCGTCATCCCGGCGAAAGCCGGGACCTCGTGCGGTGTGGCTTGCTCGCTTCGGCGAAGGGGGCCTG
>DATDLP010000040.1:0-12314 GCA_036519255.1 Croceibacterium sp. | reverse complement strand
GACGAGCGCGGCGAAGGGAAGGGCGCGGGTTCGACGCTCAACATTCCGTTGCCCCAGGGGACCGGCTGGGTCGAGTATGCCCCGGCGCTCCGCACCGCGCTAAATGCGATCGCGCGGTGGGGCGCGACGATGCTGGTGGTTTCCTTCGGTGCAGATACCTTCGCGCACGATCCAATCTCGCACTTTCGCCTGGAGCGCGACGATTTCGCACGGCTCGGTGCGAGCATCGCGCAGTTGGGCCTGCCGACGCTCGTGGTAATGGAAGGCGGCTATGCCGTCGAAGAACTGGGAGCGAACGTGGCCGCGTTCCTCGCCGGCTTCGGCTGAACGGGATGCCAGGCCCGAGGCTACGAGTTCGGGAAATCCAAATTCCTGCCCGCCGACTGCCGTGGGCGATGCGTCCACCATGTCGCATGAACTTGAATTCAGTGCATTTAGGAAGATTAACTCTATTAGCGACGTCCTCTTCGTTTCGGTGCTGGACAATAGACTTCTTCGGTAGGACAAAGGCGATTGGATTCGCCATCCGGGGGGAACGGATATGCTTGTTCCGACTAAGCGCAATATTCTGCTTTTTGCGTTTGGGTTGATGGGCGCGGCTGCCGGTCCGATGCCAGCCGCGGCGCAGACCGAGCGCGAGATTGCCAATCCGCGGCTGCTGGCCGACGAGGACGAGGCACCGTCGAAGCTGCAGCTCGAAGCCGTGCAGGGTCCCGGAAGCACGGCGCGCGAGCGCGTGCTCGATCTCGACGTGGTCTACACCGATAGCCAGTTGTTCAACCCGTCGACCGGCAGTTACGACAAGGTGCGCCTCCGCAGCTACAACGGGACCGACGTCAGCCCCACAGCGCCCTATGTCTCGCCGACTATCGAGATCCGCCCGGGCGAGACGATCCGGGTCAACCTCAACAACAAGCTGCCGGCCGATCCGAGCTGCACCGCGGACAGCCATTCGCCGGACACGCCGCATTGCTTCAACGGCACCAATCTCCACACGCACGGCCTGTGGGTGAACCCGTCGGGCAACGGCGACAACGTGCTGCTGTCGATCAACCCCGGGGTGCAGTTCCAGTACGAGTACAACGTGCCGGGCGATCACCCCTCGGGGACGTTCTGGTACCACACGCACCGGCACGGCTCGACCGCGCTGCAGGTGTCGAGCGGCATGGCCGGCGCGCTGATCATCCGCGGCGACCGCAAGCCGACCACGGAGCGCCACGGCGACATCGACACGCTGATCGCCGACGCGCCCGAGCGCGTGCTGGTGATGCAGCAGATCCAGTACGCCTGTCTCGACGCGCAAGGGAATCCCAAGACCAATCCCGACGGCACCTATCGCTGCGAGGCCGGCGAGGTCGGGGTGATCGAGAACTACAACGTGTTCGGGCCCGGCGACTGGGGGGACTCAGGGCGGTACACCTCGATCAACGGCGAGATCCTGCCCACCTTCGAGGCGCGGCAAGGCCAGGTCGAGCGCTGGCGGATGATCCACGCGGGCGTGCGCGACACGATCGCGCTGCAGTTCGCCCGGCTTCGGTCCAACGCCCGGATCGAGGCGGCGCTGGGGACGGCGGATGCGAGCAAGTTCGTCAGCCAGTCGTGCGCGGCGGACACTCTGACCTACAACCTGATTGCGGCCGACGGACTGACGATGGACGCCGCGCAGCAGAAGACCGTGGCCGTGTTCCAGCCCGGCTATCGCTTCGACGCGCTGGTCGTATTCCCCGAGCCGGGCATCTATTGCGTGATCGACGCGGCCTCGCCCAACGCGGGCTCGATCAACGAGCAGGGGGTCGATATCGGCCCGCGGCTTCTCGGCTTCGTCGAGGTCGCTCCGGGCGAAGCCGTTGGCCCCGACGTCACCGCCTACCTGACGCAGCAACTGGTCGCCGACGCCGAAGCGACGATGCCGCCCGACGTGAAGGCGGCGGTAATCGCCGACCTCAACGCCGGCCTCAAGCTCACGCAGTTCACGCCGCACCTCGCGATCGCCGCGAGCGAGGTCACGGGCACGCAGGAACTGACGTTCTACATCAACGTCAACGACCCCAACATCACCCAGTTCGAAGTCGGCAACACGCTCAACACCGCCGACGCTGTGCCTTACGACCCGAACCGCATCGACCGCGAGCTCGTGCTTGGTGGAGTCGACGAGTGGACGCTGCAATCGCACTTCGTCAGCCACCCGTTCCACATCCACGTCAATCCGTTCCAGATCGTCGAGATCCTCGACCCGAGCGGCAAGGACGTGAGCGCGGCGGGGGCGATCGACGATACCGGCGGCAAGGTCGACCCGCAGTACCCGGGGCTCAAGGGCGTGTGGAAGGACACGCTGTGGATCAAGAGCCTGGTCAGCGCGGCGGGGCCGCCGGCGCCCAACACGATCTACACGATCAGGGTCCGCACCCGGTACCAGCGCTACATCGGCGAGTTCGTGCTGCACTGTCACATCCTCGATCACGAGGATCAGGGCATGATGCAGAACGTGGCGGTCGTGCTGCCCAACGGGAGCGTCGGCGGCGAGGGGGCGGACGGGACGCCGAACCAGCTCCAGCGCGGCGCCCACGGTCACTGAGGCGCCCGGCACCGACCCGGCGCTTGCCCCGCGGACGCGATGCGCTAGGCTTCGGGGATGGACCTCGACGACGTGCTGCAGCGCTATTTCGGCACCTCGGATCCCGCCGAGGCGTCTCCGGCCGTGCAGGCGGCGGCGATCGACCGGCTCCGGGTGGACTTCGGCCTCGAGAAAGACCGGGGCCGGCGTTTCGCCTTGTGGTCGGTGCTGTACATGCTCGGACAGGCGCCGGACCTCGACGTGGCTTTCGCGGAGGAGGCCGACCGCGAGGCCGCGCGAAACCTGATGGATATGCTGGCAGCGCAAGGCGATTAGGTCGCGGCGCCGCGCCGTCGCTCTGGCTGGCGCAGCATGGTATCGTGATCCGGGAGTGAAGCGGGCGCATGCCCACGAGCAGGACGGGGGACAATGGCTGAGGACGAGACGGACCCGCATTCCGGCGCAATCGACGAGGAGAACGCTCCGCCCATCGAAGAGCCCGACGGGGGTGACGAAGCGACGGGAGAGGGCGAGGCCGGCGCGGGCGACGAAGGACCCGACGCCGAGGACGCCGATGGCGAGGAGGAAGAGCCGGAAGAAGAGCCCGAGGAAGAGGACGAGAGCACGCAGGCTGCCGGCTCGAGCATCGATTCCAAGATGCGGATCGAGGTCGATCTGCTGACGTACCAGACGGTCAAGAAGATCGCGGACAAGATTGCCGCGGCCGTCGCGGCGAAAGTGAACGGGGGCAGGGTGGTTCTTGCATCGGCCGACGCCGCTGCAGCGCTCGGACCGGCGCTCCTGCTGCAGAAGGAACTGGAAGGCCTTGCGGACGGCCTGGATCGGCTGCTCCCGCAGGAGCAGGAAGAAGCGCTCGAGAGCTTCGTCGCTACGAGCGTCGCTGCGCTCACCACGACAACCGGTGAGATCGGGAAGCTGGTCACGAGCCTGGCCGGCATCGCCGGCAAGATCGCCGTGACGGAGACCTACTCGGCCCGTTCGGTCGGGATCGATGAATCCACGCTGCTCACGGTCCTTGCCGGCCGCTTGGCAGCGAAGGGGATAGAGGTCTTCCTCATCGCTGACATCGCGCCTTTTGCGAGTTTCGACGTACCGGCGCTGAAGCGGATCGTCGATGCGCTGGGCACGCTTCGCCTCGGTGCTGACGAGGCAACGGTCAAGGCGCTGGAGAAAGTCGAGAAGGCGATCGCGCCGCTGCGCGAGGGCCGCTCGGTGCCGCTGCAGGCGCAGCGCCTGCTGGCGATCATCGGCGAAGCCGTGCCTCCGGCGCTGCTCACCGCGCGCTCGCTCGCCGCGGGCGGCAGGTATCTCGAGCGCAGCCACCTGTTCACCAAGCTCGGTCTGGTCGACAAGCTATCGTTCAGCGCGGGCGCCGCGGTACACTATGCGCTGTATCGGATGCCCGCGGGGACGATCGTCGCCTCGGACATCGTCATGGGGGGCAGTGGCAAGACGAAGATGCCGGCGACGAGCCAGTTGTTCGACCCCGACAATCTGTGATCGCGCCGATCCGGCAGCGTCGTCGCGCTGTCTGCTTGTCATTTGACCGGTTAGTGGCAACAAGGCGGCGTGACGGGAAACAGGCTCAGACCCCATCGCAAGGCGGTGCTCGCCACGCTGGTGCTGGTCTTGCTCGCGGTCGCGGTGCTGTTCGCGATGGACCGGCCGCCGATCTGCACCTGCGGCGAGGTCAAGCTGTGGCACGGGGTGGTGCAGTCGAACGGCAACAGCCAGCACGTGACCGACTGGTATTCGCCGAGCCACTTCACCCACGGCCTGATCATGTACTTCTTCGCCTGGCTGCTGTGGCGCAAGTGGCGGCTGTTCGGCGGCCGGCCGGCGCGCTGGGCCCTGCCGATCGCGGTGCTGGTCGAGGCCGCGTGGGAAGTGAGCGAGAATACCCCGATGGTCATCGATCGCTACCGCGCGGTCACGGTGAGCTGGGGCTACAGCGGCGATTCCATCCTCAACTCCGCCGCCGACATCGGCTGGATGGTGGCGGGTTTCCTGCTGGCCACGCGGCTGCCTGCGCGCGTGAGCGTGGGGCTGGCGATCGCGCTCGAGCTGCTGACGCTGTGGACGATCCGCGACAACCTGACGCTCAACGTGGTCATGCTGTTCTGGCCGATCGAGGCGATCCGCCAGTGGCAGGGCATGGGCTGAGCGGCGGAACCGGCATCGGGCGTTTCCGTTGGATATCGGATGTTTGACAGGGGGGCTGACCGCATGAAGATTGCATCGACCGGCGTCGCAACGCTCGTTCTGGCTCTTGCTGCGCCGCTCTGCGCGCAGGATGGGCCGCGCATCGAGGAATCGCCTTCGGTGTTCGAGGGCGATTACCTGAGCGTGGGGGTCGGCGGCGCCTACGGACCGAGCTACGACGGCTCCGACGACTACGTGATCTTTCCCGCCGGGCTGGTGCAGGGCTCGCTCGGGGGCATCGACTTCACCTCGCGCGGCGCGGGTGTGGCGCTCGATTTCATCCCCGATCCGGCCGACGGGATCGGATTCGACCTCGGCGTGAGCGGACAGCTGCGCAGCAACCGGGCGAGGCAAATCGAGGATCCGGTGGTCGAGAGCCTCGGCAAGCTCGACTCGGCGATAGAGGTCGGTCCGACCGTCGGGATCGGCATTCCCGGGCTGCTCAATCCGTACGACAGTCTCGGCTTCAGCGTCGACGCGACGTGGGACATCAACGGGGCGCACGGCGGAATGGTGATCGAGCCCTCGGTCTCGTACTTCACCCCGCTCAGCCGTGGGATCGCGGCCTCGCTTTCGCTCACCGCCGAGCACGGCGACGGCGCGTTCATGGACTACTACTACTCGGTCACCGCAGCGCAGAGCACCGCCAGCGGGCTGCCCGCGTTCGACGCCGGCGGCGGCTGGACCAAGGCCGGCGGCAACCTGCTGCTCGGCTTCGATCTCGACGGCAACCTCGAGAACGGCGGCGTCGCGCTGGTCGTGGTCGGCAGCTACATGCGCATGCTCGAGGACGCCAAGCGTTCGCCGTTCACCAGCGTGCGCGGCGATGCGGACCAGTGGACCGGCGCGCTCGGGATCGGCTACACCTTCTAGGTCGGTCCGTGTCTACGCCCAGCTAACGTATGCGATCAGGCGGCCGGAGACGATCGCGCTGGTCCAGATCGTCAGCGACAGCACCGCAGTGACCCGCATCCGCGGGTGAACGGTCCCATCCTCGTGCATCAGCACGGCCCAGTCGCGCGAGAAGGGCATCGTTGCGGCGTGAACGATGCCGAGCGCGACCAGCATGAGCTTGGTGCGAAACGCGAGATTGCCGAGATAGGCCTGCGGATCGACCGAGAACAGCAGCACGCCGGTGGGGATCGCGATCGCGATACCCCAGAACCAGACGATCGGCAGGACGCGCGCGAGCGGCTGCGCCGGGACGCTCGCGAAGAAGCCGAGCAGCCGGAGGTCGAGCGCCAGAATCGAGCCGAACAGCACCGCCAGCCCGAGGACGTGCGCGACGTTGACCAGCGGGTAGGCGACGAACGATGCCCGGAGCGCTTCGGCAGGGACCGAGTGGGCGAGCGCCGTCAGCGCAGCATCGATCATCCCGCGGTCAGGCCGAAGGGCTCAGCGACTTCTCTCGCTGCGGATAGACGTCGTAGGTCTTGCCGTTGACCGTGATCGTCTCGCCCTTGAACGCGAGCGTGCCCGCATCGCGCGCGCGATGCCCGGTGATCGTGACCTGATCGCCGGACTTCGCCGCGCCGGGGCCGAAGCCCGAGCCTTGCGCCACGATCGGCGGCGAGAGATCGACCTCCCACGTGCCCTGCGCGTTGCGCAACTGCAGGTGCATGTGCGGGTTGCCGAAGCTGATCGACTGGATGGTGCCCGAAAGCCGGCTTTCCTCATCCTGGGTCCAGGCCCAGCCGTGGTGCGCGGCGGCGGCGGCGGGCAAGCCCAGCGCGGCCGCGAAGGCCAACGTGCGTCCGGCGAATCTCATGACAACTCTCCTTCTCGCAGCGCTGCCGCACTGTCCCGCGACAGCCATCCCCTTCGGGATCCACATAGCAGAACCGGTTGCGGCTGTCGAAAGCGCGATTGCTTGCCGCCGGACATCCCGAAGCCTAGCCTGAAACCGTCTCCTCGAGAGGGTGCGCCGATGGCCGATAGCGCCGGTATTCCCGCATGGATCGCGCTGTTTCTGGGTCTCTATTCGC
The DNA here is from genome assembly GCA_036519255.1 of Croceibacterium sp. Classification (GTDB taxonomy): domain Bacteria; phylum Pseudomonadota; class Alphaproteobacteria; order Sphingomonadales; family Sphingomonadaceae; genus Croceibacterium_A. The sequence goes on along the minus strand of DATDLP010000040.1, from coordinate 5,552 downwards.
TCGCCGCCGGGCTGGGCGAGTTGCGCGCGCCCAACACTTGGTGGACCATGCTCAAGGAGTTCGAACGCAGCCCGGGGCTGCGCTTCCTGACCGGCTTCGCGGCGCTGGCGCTCGGCGCGACGATCTGCCTGGTCAACCCTTGGCGGCCCGGAGACTGGCTCGCGGTCACGGTGAGCGCGCTGGGCGGCATCGCCGTCGCCGAGGGCCTGCTGATCCTCGCCGCCGGCGAGCGCTTCCTGCATTTCTCGCGCGCGCTGCTGGGGCGCGCCGGCCGCGCCTGGGCGAGCTTCGCGGTGCTGTTCGGCCTTGCCGCGATCGTGGCGGGACTGGTCCGGCTGCACGTTCTCTGACCCCGCGCTGCCGTTCAGCGCCCTGCCGCGATCACGCGCGACCGCGCGGTGATGCTCTGGCGGGTGGCGTCGGTCAGCGTGCGGTTCTTCGTCCGCAGGATCTGGTAGTTGCCGGTGCGGATCGCGTCGCTGATCGCGGCCGTCGCTTCCTGGCTCTCCTGCGAGGCTTCCTGCGCCTGCTGCTGCGCGGCGGCGACCGGGGCAGAGGGCGGCCGGTCTTGCGACGAGGCAAGTGCGGCAACCGCGGAATCGGCCTGGCGCTGCGCGGCTGTGGCGGTTTCGGCCAGCGTCACCGCGGTCTGCCGCAATTGCGCGACGTCCTGCAGCGCTTCGTCGACGCTGACCAGCACCTGCCCGCCCTGGGTCTCGAACCTCGTGCCCGGGGTAACGACCTTGCCGTCGGGCAGCGTGATGCTCGGGTTCGTCAGTCCTTCGGTCTCGAACCGCGGCGAGAAGCTCAGCAGCATCTCGGCGGGCCGCCCCGGAGCGACCGTGGGTTCGGGCTTCGGCGCGAGCAGTGGCGTGACCACCGATAGCGCGCCGCAGAAGAACGCGAACGACATGCCCCAGGTCAGGAATCGATTGTGCAGCTTGCGCGCGCCCGCGTCGGCCGGCTTGCCCTGGAACAGGATGATGAACACCAGCAGCAACACGACCACGCCGACGCCGGCGAAGCCGACGTTGACCAGCTTGACGATCGTGTCGAACAGCCCCGAGCCGCCGTCCGTCGGGTTGCTCATGGTCGCTACTCCCAAATTACCGGGGCCGAGTTGAACGCGGAAGGTTGCCCGCTGTCAAACCGGCCATTTGGCCCACGTCCGCGGACGCGCAACTTGGGCGTCGCTTCAATCCGCTGCCCGTGCCGTATTCATGCAACGGCAGCCGCGAGCTGCGGCAGCATTCCCGCCCCGCGCACGAACGCCAGCGTGTCGAACATCTCGAGCAGGTGGACCGCGCGGTCGCCGCGGAAGGTCCAGACGTCGACCTTGGGGGTCGTCTCGACCAGTCCGGTGTGGCGGTTGCGCCAGGTGCAGCGGCCGATCCACACCACCGTGTCGCCCTGCTCGACGACCCGCTCGGTCGGGAACTCGACCATCTCCCAGTCGGCCTCGAGCGCGGCAAAGTACTCGCGCAAGTGGGCGGGGCCGCAGTGATCGCAGGCCATCTCGTGCAACTCGGGCGGCTCGAGGACCGAGGCCATCACGAAATCGTCGGTCACGAGCGCGAAGAACGGCTCCGCATCGCTGCCGAGGCTTCCCGCCCAGTGCTCGTAGGCGGCGCGGACGCGCGCGCCGTTGGAAAGGTCGTCACTCATGGGCTTCCTCCTTCCGCGCCTTGCACCGTCGCCTCGCCGGCGGTCTGCCCGGCCGGCAGCCGGGCGTCGATCCAGCCGATGATGTCGGCCATGACCCGCTCGCGGCCGAGGTCGTTGAGCAGGTCGTGGAAATAGTCGTCGTACAGGATCAGCTGCTTGTCGGCCGAGCCTGCGTGGTCGAAGAACTCCTGGCTGCCGTCGGGCCGTGTGGCCTTGTCGGCGGTGCCGTGCATGATCAGCACCGGCAGGGTGATCGTGCCGAACTCCTTGGCCATCCGGTCGCCCGCGCGGACAAGCGCGGCGACGGTCTCGACCGGCTGGGTCTCGTCGAGGGTGTAGGGATCGGCGAGCAACTCGGCGACCCACGCCGGATCGCGCGAGAAGTCCTTCATCTTGAGCTTGAGCGCGGGAAGATCGGGCAGGATGTGGCTCGCGCCCTTGAGCAGCGTGAGCGCGAAGTCGGGGGCGAACACGTGGAAGGCGAAGCTTTCGCAGATCAGCCCGGCGAGCCGGTCCTGGTGGTCGAGCGTGTAAGTGACCGAGATCACCCCGCCGGCGCTGTGGCCGAGCAGGAAGCACGGCAGCCCCGGGTCGTGCGACTTCGCCAGCTCGATCGTCTGCGACAGGTCGGAGACGTAGTCTGCGACGTCCTCGACATGGAACCGCTCGCCTTCCGATCGGCCGCGGCCGCGCAGGTCGAGCGCGGTCACCGCGAAGCCGGCAGCAGCGAACTCGGCCGCGGCGCGCAGATACTGCCCGCTGTGCGAGTTGACGCCGTGGCAGATCACTAGCGCCGCCTTCGGCTCGCCTGCCGGGCGCCAGTGGCGGGTGAAAATCTTCAGCCCGCCCTTGCCGTCGAGCCATTGTTCCTGCGGTACGGAATCCTCGGTGAGCAACATCGGCGCCTCTACGAATCGGGGCGCGACCCGGTGCGAGGATAGCGCGCTTCAGGCCTTCCGCCATGGCCCGCGTGAGAATTCCTGTTCTGCAGCTACGAGATTTGTTGCGCCGCCCCGTCGCCGACCACCGTGGTCCACTCGCGCACGCTCCAGCCGGTGACAAGGCCGTTGAGCACGTAAGGATCGGCGCGGGCGAAAGCTTCGGCGACCCCTGGATCGTCGCCTGCAAACAGCAGCAGCGCCCGGTCCGGCGGGTCGAGCGCGCCGCCGAGCAGTAGCTCGCCGCGTTCCACCGCGGCCCGGGCGAGCGCGAGATGGACCCCGCGTAATTCGGGCCGGCGTTCGAGGTAGTCGGGCGCCAGTGTGTAGGTGAGGAGGAAGTGCTTCATGGCTCGTGATGCCTTTCATCGCCGGTTCGGCCAAACCGTGCTTGCGCCGCCTCGATCAACTCGCGGGCGCCGCGTGCATAGGGATCGAGCCGCAAGACTTCGTCTCCGGCGAAATGCAGCACCACGTGGCCCAGCAGGTTGCCGCGAATCGCCGCGACCGCTGCCAGGTCTGCCGTCACCTCCCGCGCGCCCTGCCGCCAGACAACGCGGGCGCCGCGCCAGCGGATCGCCCGGCGGCGGATCGCGGCCATCGACAGCGCGACGCCGATCGTGCCGATCGCAAACGCGGCGATCAGCCAGGTCAGGATGACCATCTGGCTCGCTGCATCGGTCCGCGTCGAGCCGACGAACAGGCGAACGTAGCTCATCAGCAGCACCAGGCCGGTGCCGAGGGCCACGCCGGTCGAGTGCATCGGCGAGGGGACGATCCGGCGCCAGCCGGCCTTGTCCGCGGGCGCCCTGCCCACGAGCGCCGCCAACACCGCGACGAGAACCGCGGCGACGAGCCCTGACACGAGCGGGCGCAGCCAGTCGCCGCCAGCGGTCAGGAGCCCACCCCCTGCCGTAGCACCATCTCGCTGCCTGGCCCTTCGAGCCACCCCGCTTCGTCGCGTGTCATGCCGCCTCCCGAACCTCGCGGGGGCAGCATATATCGCGGAGGCGGCGGTTTCGCAGCCGCCGCGATCGAATCGGTCAGGCCGCTTCCTCGAGCTGCTGCCCGCGGCGGAAGAACCGCGCCAGCAGGCCCTTCTTCTCCGGCACCTCGGCCGGTTCGGGCTCGGAGTCGGCGAAGCGGCGGCGCAAGCCGGTTCCGCTTGGTTCCTGCTCCTCCTCGACCGGCTTGCGCTGGATGAAGTCGGCGGCGGAGATCCCGGCCATCTCGGGGGTTTCCGCGCGACGTTCGGTCGGCGTGGCGGGCGCTTCGCCGGTGTGCACGCAGACCAGGTCCGGTCGCATCTCGATCATGCCCGCGACCACCGGCACACTGCCGGGCACACCCTGCCGCGCGTATTCGGAGGCGATCGCCTGCTGGAAGCGAAGCGCGCGCCACCAGCAGCCGATCACGTAATCGACATAGCGCATCGGCGCGCTGAGCGGATTGTCGTCACGGAAAAAGTGCCGCTGCTTGTGATACAGCAGCGCGGTGTTGAGCGGGCCGAAGCCTTCCACCTCGAGATAGAGCTCGATGTCCTCCTCGCGTCCGGCCCATGCCGCGCCTGCTTCGGCCCGGCACTCGGCGATCAGGTCCGCAGGCGTCGCGGTGGAAAAGGCGTAGGCCTCCTCGGTGTGCAGGCCGATCGTGACGTAAGGTTCGTGCAGCCGGCCCTTCTCGAACGCGAGATCGAGCTCGTTGGCGATCGCCAGGGTGACGCCAGCGATCGCCTCGCCCTCGTGCAGCTCGATTGCCTCGACGAGATGGTCCCAGCCGTTGAGCACCACCGCACCTTGCGGCAGCTCGCGGCACATGCGCGCGATCTCGGTGTCCATCGTCTCGAGCTCGGCGGCGAGCACGGCCTCGGCTGCGTCGAGCCTGGCCGTCTCGAACAGCGCGTGCAGCGCGTCGTTGAATGCCTGCTCGCCCTCGGCGGTGGCGAAGAGTTCCTGCAATCGGTGCATCGGCGGCGACCTCTCTTGGGGCCGCCGATCCCATCGCGGCCTCTCCGGCCCGATTGCCAGAAAAAAGCTGACGGTCCGTTCACCACGTGTGGATACCACGAGCTTAACGGCGCGGCGTCGAGCGGCGGCGGCTATGAGCCCGGAGCGACGCGCCTCAGGGTTCGCCGGGTGGTACCGAACGGCGGCTCGTCGCCGGGCGGGTCGAGCTCGAAGGTCGAGACCAGCGTGTCGCCGTCGCGCTTGAACACGTAGCGCGCGTGCATCGGCTGGCCGTTCTCGGCGAGCTCGGCCAGGCCCTCGAGCGTCCAGTGCGCGGGGTCGCGCGCATCGGCAAGCGTGAGACTGATGCTGCGCGGCGCGGGCAGCGTGCCGCTGGTGAATTGCGTACCGTGCTCGGTCTGGCCGTCATGGTCGAGGATCGAGACGGTCACTTGCAACGCGCCGTCGTCTTCCATCCCCTCGAACTGCACCCGCTCGATGTAGGTGCGCCCGTCGCCGGCATCCTCGATCGAAACCGCGATCGGCCAGCTGAACGCCTCGCTCGCGGCATCGCTGTCGAGCCGTTCGTAAAGCCCCTCCCAGCGACCGAGCAGCGATGCGCGCGCCTCGGCGACGGTCAGGGTGTCCTGCGCGAACGCAGGCGCGAACCCGAACGGCGCCAGCAAGGCCGCGCCGCCCGCAAGGTAAGGCCATGGCGATCGCATTCGTTCCTCCTGCTTCCGGGCTGCACCATACCGCGCGGAGCCCGGGTCGCAATGTCGGGGGGTCTTCCGGGGCTCGGCGCAAAGGCAAGGATGGCACCGCGCCGGCGTCAACGAGCGCCCGCCTCGCCGGCACTTGGGGTGCGCGCCTGCTGTCGCTATCGTGCAGCCCTCGATCGAGGGGGAGTAGACGCGATGAGACAGGTGGTGGCGTCGCTGGCGCTGGCAGCGCTGCTGGCCGCGCCCGCGGGCGCGCAGCAGCGGGCGGCGGGGGACTATCC
>DATDLP010000039.1:0-3873 GCA_036519255.1 Croceibacterium sp. | reverse complement strand
GTTCGGTAGCAAGGGTTCGATCACCGACCATTCGAAATCCGTCAACTCGTATCGCCGCACGCTCATCGCAAACTCCCTTCTCAGGAGCTTGAATCACGCCGCTCAGGGATTGGGAATCCCTTTTATGAGTTTATGACCTAGGCCTAGTATGGCCCCCGACGGGGGAGAAACTTAAGATCATGACGGACCAGACTGCGGCAGCTGCCAGCGAACGCCTGCACGCGCTCGACCTCGTGCGCGCCGCCGCGCTTTTGCTGGGTATCGTGTTTCACGCCGCGTTGCCGTTCATGGCCGACTACGACCTGTGGCTGGCGCTCGACCAGGAGCGCAGCCGCCCGGTCACCTGGCTCGCGTTCACGCTGCACACCTTCCGCATGACGACCTTCTTCCTGCTCGCGGGCTACTTCGGGCGCCTGCTGCTGGTCCGCCGCGGCACGCGGGGATTCGTCAGCGACCGGGCCAGGCGCATCCTGTTGCCGCTGCTGATCTTCTGGCTGCCGGTGATGATCCTGTATGTTCTCGCGCTCATCCTCGCCGCGTCGCTCGGCGCGACCCCGGTGACCGACGAGCCGGCGCCGCCGCCCGAGTTCACGCTGACCGGCTTCCCGCTGACGCACCTGTGGTTCCTCTACGTCCTGGTGCTGCTCTACGCCGCAGCCCTGATCCTGCGCACCCTGGTCGCGGCGATCGATCGCACCGAAACGATGCGCAAGGCAGCCGACCGGGCACTGGAGGTCGCGCTCCGAGTCCCTTTCGCGCTGCCGTTGCTGCTGACGGTGGCGGTCGCTGCGCTGCTGCTCGGCCAACCGGCATGGGCGGAGTGGTGGGGAATTCCCACGCCCGACCGCGGGTTCCTGCCAAACCGGGCCGCGCTGGGCGGCTTCGGCCTTGCGTTCGGGCTGGGCTGGCTCGTGCATCGTTCGAAGCTCGGCTTCATGCCGCTGTCGCGGCTTTGGGCACCGTACCTGATCGCCGCCCTCGCGCTGACCGTCTCCTGCCTTTGGCTGATCGGCCCGCCGATGTTCGAGCCGCAGCTCGCGGGGCAAGAGCGGTTGATCTTCGCCGGCCTTTACGCGGCGGCGGCCTGGTGTTGGACCTTGGGGCTGGTCGGCGCCGCGTTGCGCTTCATCCGGCACGAGAGCCCGGTCATTCGCTACCTCGCGGATTCGTCGTACTGGCTTTACATCGTGCACCTGCCGCTGCTCGTGGCCCTCGAAGCACTGGTCGCGCACTGGCCGGTGCCGGCAGAACTCAAGCTGCTCCTCATCGTGGCCGTCGCGAGCGGCCTCATGCTCGTGAGCTACCACTACCTCGTGCGCGCGACGTTCATCGGCACGCTGCTCAACGGCCGACGCTACCCGCGGAAGGGTGGCACGGCCTGAGAAGTTCGACGCCGAAAAGCCCGGCGATGACAGCTCAGCGCGTCGCGGTGCGCTTCGACAGCCTCCAGCACAGCACGCGGTGCATGCGCGGGCGCGCAGAGCTGCCGCATGGACTCGTCCCACGATAGCGTGCCATGCGCGAGGTCCTTGCGTATGCCCGCTGGTAGAGGCCGGGTGCTGCGCGGTCAAACAGCCGGGCCGACAGCCCGGCAGAGGCGCCCGCGGGCGACGCCAGCCAAACCAGCAAGTGAAGAATGTCCCAAGTGGCGCGAGTGACGGGGCTCGAACCCGCGACCTCCGGCGTGACAGGCCGGCACTCTAACCAACTGAGCTACACCCGCGCATTCGGGGCTTGCACCGCTTGGGAGCAGCGCCCCTAGGCCAGCGTTTCGGGGCTGTCAACCGCCCTTCCCGGGTCCGGTTCGCGCGCCCAATCGGCCCGTCGGGTTAACCATATCTTCGCCGCTTCGGGCGCAAGGAATCGCGCGTCGCGGCGGCTTGTCGCGTAACGGGGAACCATCATGCGTTGGACGATTGCCGTGGCGGGATTTCTCGTCGCTGCTCCGCTTGCGGCCGAAGACATCGCGATCGACAGCGCGGTCTATCGCGAGACTGCGGGCGCCGGCGGCACCCGCCAGATTGCGCCCGCCGACCGGCTGATGCGGGGAGACCGCGTGGTGACGATTCTCAGCTGGCAGGCGCCGCCCGGTGCCAATCACACCGCGGTCAGCACGGTCCCCGCCGGACTTGCGATCGAGAGCGCGAGCCGCGCGGGCGTCGAGATATCAACCGATGGCGGGCGGCGCTGGCGGCGGCTGGCCGATCCCGATTCCGTGCCGCAGGGCACGACGCACATCCGCTGGCAGATCGGCAGCGGCGCAGGCCGCCTGAGCTACCGCGCCGTGGTGCGCTGAGCGCCCGGCGCCAGACCTATCGTTCGTACTTCCAGTTGCGGCGCTTGCCTTCGGCCAGCCATTCGAGCGCTTCGCCGATCCGCTTCGCACGGGTCTCGGGACGCTTCGCCGCGGTGATCCATTCGAGGTATTCGTAGCGCTGCGAGGGCGCGAGTCCGTCGAAGAACAGCGCCGCTGCCGGCGTCGCGGCGAGTGCGACGTTCAAATCATCCGGAACGTCGATCGTGCGCGCCGCGGATCCGGGTCTGGCGGCCCCCGCGGGTTTGAGGGCGGTTCCGGCTTCGTCGATCCGCGCCTGCGCCGCGTGCAGTTTCGCGACAAGCTCGGCTTCGGGCGGCAGGTCGGCCAACGAGACGATCTTGCCGAACGAGCCCATCCCCCCTTCGTCGCCGCTCTCGCCCTGCCGGCCTTCGCCGTGGATCATGAATGCGCAGTGCGCCTTGAACGCGGCCATGCCGGCGATATTCTTGCCCCGGTAGGTGAAGTGCGGCATGCCCCACTTGATCGCTTCGCCGGCGTCGGGGACTGCCTTGTGCACCAGTGCGCGCAGATGCTGGAGGATCGGACGCGCGAACTCGGCGGCCTTGGCTATCTTCTCGTCGATTCGCGGATCTTGCGCCATTCCGCCGCCCCCTTCAGTCTGCCAGCAGCAGCACCGGGGTTTCTATAAGCCGCTTCACCTCCTGCACGAAAGCCGCCGCGTCGTAGCCGTCGACCACGCGGTGGTCGCAGCTGATCGAGAGATTCATCAGCTTGCGCTTCTCGACCCGTTCTCCGCCCACGCCGTCGGGGACGAACATCGGCCGCTCGACGATCCGGTTCGGCGCCAGGATCGCGACCTCCGGACGGTTGATCACCGGAGTCGAGGCGATCCCGCCGAGCGGGCCGAGCGAAGTCAGCGTGAAGGTCGAGCCCGACAGCTCCTCGGACTTCGCCTTGCCCTCGCGCGCGGCCTCGGACAGCCGGAGGATCTCGGCGGCGAGCTGCCACAGGTTCTTCGCCTGGGCATCGCGGATCACCGGGACCATCAGCCCGGCGTCAGTCATCGTCGCCATGCCGAGGTGCACCGCGCCGTGGCGGGTGACGACGTTGGCCTCGTCGTCGTAGCGGGCGTTGAGCATCGGGAACTTCGGCAGCGCGCGGCACAAGGCAACCATCAGCAACGGCAGCAGCGTAAGCCTGGGCTTGCCGCCGCGGTTGGCGTTGAGGTCGGCGCGCAGCTTGTCGAGCGCGGTGACGTCGCACTCCTCGACGTAGGCGAAGTGCGGGATGTTGCGCTTCGACGCCGCCATGTTCTCGGCGATGCGGCGGCGCAGGCCGACGACCCGGATCGTCTCGTCGCGGCCGGTCTGGCCGGCCGGCGCGTAGCCCTTCGCGCCACCGTACGAGAGGAAGGCGTCGAGATCGGCGTGGCGCACGCGGCCACCTTCTGCGGGGTGGACGTCGGCGAGATCGATGCCGAGCTCTTTCGCCCGGATGCGGACTGCGGGGCTGGCGAGAACCTTGGCGTGGGTGCGAGACGACTCCCCCACCCCTTTTTTAGGGGCGGTGGTCGGGGGGCGGGGAGCGCTAGCAGC
>DATDLP010000038.1:0-3988 GCA_036519255.1 Croceibacterium sp. | reverse complement strand
GATCACGAGCGGCGGGTGATTACCCCGCCTTGAAGCCCACGCCGATGCTCGCGCGGGGCTGCTCCATTTCGGTGCTGGCCACCGGATAGGCGCAGTAGTCGGCAGCGTAGAACGCCGCGGGCCGGTGGTTGCCCGAATAGCCGACGCCGCCGAACGGCGCGGCCGAGGAGGCGCCGTTGGTCGGCCGGTTCCAGTTGACGATGCCGGCGCGGATGTTGGCCCAGAAGCGGTTGTAGTCCTGCGGGTTACCGCCGATCAGCGAGGCCGCGAGGCCGAACCGGGTGTTGTTCGCCTCGGCGATCGCCTGGTCGAAGTCGTCGACCTTGACCACTTGCAGCAGCGGACCGAACAGCTCGACGTCGGGCCGCTCCTTCATCGCGGTGGTGTCGATCAGCCCCGGCGTCACGAACGGCAGACCCTCGCGCAGGCGGCGCATGTGCGCGATCGGCTTGCCGCCGTGCGACATCAGGTAGAGGAAGCTCTCGGTCAGCTGGTCGGCCGCCTGCACGTCGATCACCGGGCCCATGAAGGGCGCCGGCTCGTCGAACGGCGCGCCGATCACGATCCGCCCCATCAGCGCCTTCACCTCGGCGATGGCCTGGTCGTACAGGCTCGCCTTGACGATCAGCCGCCGCGCCGCGGTGCAGCGCTGGCCGGCGCTGGTGAAGGCCGACTGGACGATCAGCATCGCCGCGTCGGGGATCTTGGGGGTGTCCCACAGCACGATCGGGTTGTTGCCGCCCATCTCGAGCGCCACCACTTTGCCCGGGTTCGCGGCCAGCTTGCGGTTGATCGCCACCCCGACCTGGGCCGAGCCGGTGAACAGCACCCCGTCGATCCCCTCGTGCGCGACCAGCGCCTTGCCTTCCTCGGGTCCGCCGATCAGCAGCTGCACCGCGGCCGACGGGATGCCCGCGCGGTGAAAGCAGCCGAGCAGGAACTCGCCCACCGCAGGGGTCTTCTCGCTCGGCTTGAGGATCACCACGTTGCCCGCGATCAGCGCCGGCACGATGTGCCCGTTGGGCAGGTGCGCCGGGAAGTTGTACGGCCCGAGCACCGCCATCACCCCGTGCGGCTTGTGGCGCACCGCGGCGGTGCCCTGCAGCGCGCTGTCGAGCTTCCGCTGGCCCGTGCGCTCGGCATAGGCGCTGACCGAGATCTCGACCTTGGCCATGACCGATTCGACCTCGGTGCGGGCTTCCCACAGCGGCTTGCCGGTCTCGCGCGCGATCAGCTCGGCGAACCGGTCCTGCTCCTTGCGCACTTCGTTGACGAAGCGCCGCATCAGCTCGATCCGGTTGGCGAGCGGTTGCGCAGCCCAGTGCGGCCAGGCGCGGCGCGCGCGGGCGACCGTCTCATCGACGTCGCCCACCTTGCCGCGCCACAGTTCGGCGCCGGTGGCGGGCTCCCAGGAAATGATCTCCGTTGCGCTCACGGGGCGGTCAGCAGTCGCTCAAGAGGAGGGTTGGGGGACAAGCGGCGGGTGATAGCCGCAAGGGCTTAACCACGCCAGAGTACCTAAGGTTTCAATCGTCTTAGCGCCGATGCCCGGCCGGCACAGGGGGCTCGCCGAGCGCCTCGCCGAGCGTGCGCACCGCGGCGATCTTGCTCGCGAGCGGCGCCCAGTCGTCGCGCTCGGCAATCGCAGCCCAGATTGCCTCGACCTCGTCGATCAGCATCGCCTCGGGAACGTTACCGGACCAGTAAGGATGATCGTTTGCCACGCCGCAGCGGCCCGCGAGCGCTTCGGCCAGCGGGCCGTCGGCGTCGCGGCCGCCGCGGTGGGCGAGGAAGAACGCGTCGGGGCCGGTCTTGCCTTCGACCATCGCCCGCTCGGCCGCCGCGATCAGCGCCATGTCGTCCTCGATCCCGCGCTGCTCGACTCCGAGCCGCCAGCAGAACCGGCGGGCCATCGCCTGGTGGTAGAGGTCGGGAAAGCGCTCGAACGCGGCGACCAGCGGCGGGGCGTCGACCAGGCGGCGCAATGCGATCGCCAGCTGCGCGAGGTTCCAGCGGATCGCCTCGGGCTGTCGGCCGAACGCATAGAGCCCGGCGTGGTCGAAGTAGGCAGCGGTGAAGTTGGCGTCCCATTGCGGCAACCAGCGCCACGGGCCGTAGTCGAAGCTCTCGCCGGTCACGTTCATGTTGTCGGAGTTGAGCACCCCGTGCACGAACCCGGCGACCATGTACGACGCGGCAAGGTCCGCCAGCCGCTCGACCGCCTGGTGCATCAGCATGACCGCCGGCGCGTCGCGCTCCGGCGCATCGTCGGGCGGCGGCGGTCCGGGGAACTGCGCCAGGCAATAGTCGACCAGCGCCGCCATGTGCGCATCCTCCTCGAGCGCCGCGAGGCGCTGGAAGGTGCCGATGCGGATATGCGAGTGGCTCAGTCGCACGAGCACCGCCGAGCGGGTGGGCGAGGGCTCGTCGCCGCGCCACAGCTCTTCGCCGGTCTCGATCACCGAGAAGGTCTTCGAGGTGTTCACCCCGAGCGCCTCGAGCATCTCGGTCGCGAGAATCTCGCGCACCGCACCTTTCAGCGTGAGCCGCCCATCGGCGGTGCGGCTGTACGGGGTGAGCCCGCTGCCTTTGGTGCCGAGGTCGAGCAGGCGATCCGCGCCGTCGCGCACTTGCGCGAAGGTGAACCCGCGGCCGTCGCCGATCTCGGGGTTGTACACGCGGAACTGGTGCCCGTGGTATCGCAGCGCGAGCGGCACCGGCATGTTGCCGGGCAGCGGGGAGAAGCGGGCGAAGTGGTTTACCCACTCCGCGTCGTCCAGATCGGCCAGCCCGACGGTGCGCGCCCAGCGGTCGTTGCGGAAGCGCAGCTCGTGTCCCGGGAAATCGGCCGCCGCGACAGGATCGCCGAGCCAATCGGCGAGAGCGATGATCTGAGGATCTGCCCGATAGGCGGCGGCCCCCCCGACTTCGCTCGGAACAGGCCCCCCGACTTCGCTCGGGACAGGCCCTTCGCCTTTGCTCAGGACAGGTTGCGGTTCGTCGCGCATCTTTGCATTAGTGGGCACGCCGCGGCACTCGCGCAAGGCAGGGACAATCGGACCGGACGGATGGCACACGCCGCCTACAGCGAGGGCGAATGGACCAGCGCGGACGGGCTGACGCTGCGCTATCGCGACTATCCGGCCACCAGCGCGGCGAGCGCGGACCGGCCGCCGCTGCTGTGCATTCCGGGCCTGACCCGCAACTGCCGCGACTTCGAGGGCGTGGCCGAAGCGTTCGCCGGCGAATGGCGCGTGATCGCGCTCGACCTGCGCGGCCGCGGGCAGAGCGATTACGCGCGCGACGCCGGGACTTACATGCCGATGCAGTATGTGGCCGATGTCTCGGCGCTGCTCGACGAGGCCGGGCTCGATCGCGTGATTGCGCTCGGCACTTCGCTCGGCGGGATCATCGCGATGCTCCTCGCCATGACCGCGCCCGAGCGAATCGCCGGCGCCGTGCTCAACGATATCGGGCCCGAGATCGAGCCGGCGGGCCTCGCGCGAATCCGCGGCTACGTCGGGCAGGGGCGCAGCTTCCCGACCTGGATCCACGCGGCGCGCGGGCTCCGGGACCAGGGCGGGGTAGCCTATCCCGACTACGCGATTGCCGACTGGCTCAAGCTGGCCAAGCGGCTGATGGTGGTCGGCCCGGGCGGGCGCATCGCGTTCGACTACGACATGAAGATCGCCGAGCCGTTCAACCGGCAGGACGGCACCGCGCCGGTCGACATGTGGCCGATCTTCCGCGCGCTGGCCGGCCGGCCGGTGCTCGCGGTGCGCGGCGAGCTGTCCGACATCCTGTCCGACGCGACGCTCCAGCGCATGGCGCGCGAGGTTGCGGGGCTGGCGGCAGTGACCGTCTCGCGCGTGGGCCACGCACCGACGCTCGAGGAGCCCGCGGCGCGGCAGGCGATCGCCCAGCTGCTGGCGACGATTTCATGAGCCAGACACCCCGCATCCTGCATCTCCAGTCCTCATTCGATGCC
>DATDLP010000037.1:0-11936 GCA_036519255.1 Croceibacterium sp. | reverse complement strand
GTCGCTCCCGGTTTCGCTCATCGCGTTCGTCGCGGCATTCGCGGGCTGGCTGCTCCTCGACAGCAAGCAGGGCTCGCGCTTCACCTTCCGCCAGGGGCTGATCCTGGCGTTGCTTGGCTACTGCGGGATCACCACGCTCGGCGCCGCCTTTCCCGAAGCGGCGTGGACCAAGTGGGACTGGGTGTGGAAGGCGCTGGTCTTCGCCGCCTTCTTGCCGCTCACGCTGCGCACCAGGCTGAGGATCGAGGCGGCGGCGCTGATCATGGTGCTGTCGATCGGCCCGATCATCATCAACGGCGGGCTCAAGACCGTGTTCGGCGGCGGCGGCTACGGGACGCTGAGCCTGCTCGTGCGCGAGAACGCCGGGCTCTACGAAGGGTCGATCCTGTCGACCGCGGCGATCGCGACGATCCCGCTGGTGCTGTGGCTCGCGCGGCACGGCACGGTGTTCAGGCCCGACTGGATGGTGCGGCTGTTCGCCGCCGGGCTGATCTTCGCCTGCCTGCTGATCCCGATCGGCACCTCGGCGCGCACCGGGCTCGTCGCCGCGGCAGTGCTCGGCGCGCTGATGCTGCGCTCGGTGCGGCACAAGTTCGTCTACGCCGGGCTCGGCGCGCTGGCGCTGGTCGCGGCAGTGCCGTTCCTGCCGCAGAGCTTCGTCGAGCGGATGGGCACGATCAGCAACTACGAAGGCGACGAGAGCGCCTCGACCCGGGTGCAGGTGTGGATGTGGACGCTCGACTACGTGAAGGACAACCCGTGGGGCGGCGGGTTCGACATGTATCTGGGCAACAGCTTCACCTACGAGACGCGCAAGACCTCCGGCGCGGCCAACAACCGCACGATCGATTACGAGACGGTGACCGACAAGTCGCGCGCGTTCCACTCGTCTTACTTCGAGATGCTCGGCGAGCAGGGCTGGCCGGGGCTGTTGCTGTGGCTGTGGCTGCAAGGGCTCGGCGTGTGGCAGATGGAGCGCATCCGCTGGCGCTACGGGCGACAGAAGGGCGACGGCGACGAGGACGGACGCAAGAGCTGGCAATGGGGGCTGGCGACCGCGCTGCAGCAGGCTCAGCTGACCTACCTGGTGGGCGCGGCGTTCGTCGGGATCGCGTACCAGCCGTTCATCTTCATGCTGATCGGGCTGCAGTGCGCACTGTGGAGCTATGTCCGGCGGACCGAGGACGTGCCGCGGAAGGCGCGGTTCCGGCGGCATGAGGAGAAGGCGGCGGTGGTGGTGGGGTAGGGTGCGTTCCCTTGCCCACCTCACAGGCCACCCGGATCGGCGAAGGGCAGGCCTGAGTTGCTGATCGGAGGGCGGAGCAAGTCCCGCCCCCCTTTCACCAGACCCCCCGCCGATTACTGCATTGTCGCCTGCAGGCGATCGTCCAGACGGTCGACCCTCGCCTGCAACTGCGCCTCGTTGCGCGCGGAGAGGTTGCCCATCCGGTCGCGCGCCAGCGCGCCCTCGCGAGTGCGGATCGCGGTCAGCTCGCGCTTGAGGGTGGTGAACTCGCGAGCGCTGAGTGAGCGCTGCGCCCGGGCATCGACGAGCTTCTGGTCGAGCCCGGACAACTGCGTGCGGAGTGTCGGGCGGTCGGGGACCGAGGTGGTTGCACCCACTGCCGCCGTAGCAATCCAACGCCCACGGGTGTCGTAGTAGCCCGAGGTCGTCCCGGCGTGCCATTGGCCACCGTTATCGTAGTAGCCCGGCTGGGGATCGGCGATCCAGGTTCCGTTGCGATCGCGGCGACCGCTCGCGGCGCCGGCTATCCAGCGGCCGTTCGCGTCATAATGGCCGACGGTGGCGCCTGCGACCCAGCGTCCGCGCTGGTCGTAGTAGCCGCTCGCCGTGCCGGCGATCCATTGCCCATCGGTGTCGTAGAAGCCGTTGGACGACGACGGGATCCAGTGGTTCCGGCTGTCGTAGCCGCCGCCGTCCGAGCCGTCCTCACGTCGCGAGACCCAAGTGCCGCGCTCGTCATAGTAGCCGTTGGGCCGGCCCTGCAGCCAGATGCCGTCGCGGTTGTAGTAGCCGCTTGCCTGGCCGTCCGGTGCGACTGCGTTGGCGTGCCACTGGCCCTGGCTGTCGTAGTAGCCGTACGAATTTGCACGGCGATCGGGCTGCTCCGGCACGGTGGCGGTGGCGGAAATCCAGCGGCCGCCGCTGTCGTAATGGCCGTTCGGCCGGCCTTCCACCCAGTTGTCGTTGCGGTCGTAGTAGCCGCTCGGCCGACCCTCGGTGATCGTGTTGGCGTGCCACTGACCCCGGCTGTCGTAGTAGCCGTAGGAATTCTCGCGGCGATCGGGCTGCACCGGGGCAACGCTGGCGATCCAGCGACCGCGGGGGTCGTAGTAGCCGTTGGCCGAACCGGCTACCCATTCGTCGTTGCGGTCGTAGTAGCCGTTGACCGACGCGGGGACCCATTCGCCCTGCGGACTGTAGCGGCCCTCACCCTGGCTGGCCGCACCGTTCGCGATCCAGCGGTCGTCGTCGCCGTAGCGGCCGTTCGGCACGCCGTCGATCCAGTCGCCGTCGCGGTCGTAATAGCCCCTTGCGTCAGACGAACTGATGCCGCTGGCGTGCCAGCGATTGTGGTTGTCGTAGTAGCCATAGGCGTCGCTGCAATCGCGCCCCGACTTGGCGACCTGGTTGCCGAGGATCGCTCCGCCCACCGCGCCGATGATCGTACCGAGGGTCTTGTCGCCCTGGCCGGCGATCACGTTGCCGAGAACGCCGCCGACCGCGCCGCCGCCGACGGTGGCCACGACCCGCGTCGAGCTCTTCTGCTCGCAGGCGCTGTGGGATCGGGTTTCGGCGCTGGCCGTCGAAGGGATGAGAACAGCCGCGGCGATGCTCGCCGTGAATAGTAACCTGCGCATGATGGAACTCCTGAAACGGGCGAAAGCGCGTTTCTCAAAGGACGAACAAACATATACGTCATTCGTTCCCGATTAGGAAAACATACCCCGATATTATGTGGGCATATATCAAATTCAATTCGAATTCTTATCGAAAAATCTCCAGTAAAGCGCTATCTTTTTCTATATCATATTTTTAGATTATGTCCCAACAGGGCTTACTGCATCATCCACCATATCAACAGCGCGAGTCCGAGAAGCGGCATCAGCACGCCGAAGTAGTCCGGCGCCTGTTCGTCGCGGAGGCTCACAGGTCTGCGCCCGGTGCTTGCATGCGACGCGCCTGCGCGACAGCGTCTGCAAGGGTAGTGTAGCTATAACCGCCGACCTTGAAGGTCTCGGTCAGGACGCGCGTCACACCCAGCGATTCGGCGTACGACAAAGCGCGGACAGTTCCGCCTTCGTTTTCCCAACTCTCGGATGCGGATTTCCAAATCGGATGCTGTGACATGCCAAGCTCCTCGTAAGCGGGAGCGCAAATGTCTCTCAGCCGATGGCGCCTACTGGCGATTTGCCATCGATGGCCTCGATATGGGAACCGGCGAGCGGGATGCAAGCCGCATAGCGGCTCCCTTTCGCACGTCCGCAAAAGCTGCGCGGCCGATGGCCTCGGCGACTGCATCGCCACATGCAACAACCTTTGCTGGAGCGTTGCTGCAGGAAGTCGCGTCGACGACGCCCTCGACTGACGGCGGCCGGCAAAACTGAATTGATGCCGGGCGACCGCGCCGCCCATGCTATGCTGCGCCGTCGATCATCTCGAAGTGCAAATCGGCACCGTGAGACTTTCGCCGACATCGATGCCCCAGATGGCTTTCGCTCCGCGAGTCCACGGTGTCGAGGAGGCACGCATGACTATCCCCGTATCCGCGCTTGAAGCCGCCGACAGCCTGACCCTGGCCGTCATAGCGTCGTCGTACGCCCCCCTCGTGCTGCTCGACGGCGATCTCGTCGCCATCGCCGCCAGCGCATCGTTCTGCGAAGCCTTCGGCGTGGCGCCCGACATGATCGCGGGCCGGGCCGTGACCGCGTTCGGGAGGGGCGAGTGGAACGTGCCCCAGTTCCGATCACTGCTCGAAGTGATCGCCTCGGGCCGTGCCGAGGTCGATGCCTACGAGATGGACCTCGCTCCTCCGGGCGGGCGCCGCCGGCGCCTGGTGATCAACGCGCGCAAGCTTCTCTACGGCGATGCGCAGCCTCCGCGCGTGCTGTTGTCGGTTTCCGACGTCACCGACGCCCGGCTTGCGGAGAAGATCGTGGAGGAGATGCTGAAGGACAAAGAAGTCCTGCTCCAGGAGCTCCAGCATCGCGTTGCCAACAGCCTGCAGATCATAGCCAGCGTGCTGATGCAGAGCGCCCGGCGGGTGCAGTCCGAGGAAACCCGTACCCATCTGTTCGACGCGCACCAGCGTGTGATGTCGATCGCGGTTCTGCAGAAGCAGCTAGCGGTTTCGAAGTTGGGAGATGTCGAGCTCGCCACCTATTTCGGCGACCTGTGTCGAAGCATAGGGGCTTCGATGATCGGCGATCACAATCCTGTGGCGCTGGAATCCAGGGTGGACGGCAGCATCGCCAACGCCGACGTCTCGGTAAGCCTGGGGCTGATCGTCACCGAATTGGTAATCAACGCGCTCAAGCACGCATTCCCTGAACAGCGCGCCGGAATCATCACGGTCGACTACAGATCGCGGGGATCGGTCTGGACCTTGTCGGTCGGTGACGATGGCGTAGGGATACCCCGCGATGCCCACCAGCACCGGGGCCTCGGCACCAGCATCGTCGATGCGCTCGCGAGGAAGCTGGAGGCCACCGTGCTGATCGCCGACGCGAATCCGGGCACCAAGGTGTCGATCACGCACGCATAAGGCGTGCGATCGCGACGCGGCCATCGTCTTCGTTCTTCAAAGGGAGAATCGAGGGTACGGTGCAGGCGAGCTCCCGTCACCCGTTCGCCCGGATCCACTCCTCGACCACCGGCGCCACGCGCGTGCGCCACTTGCTGCCGTTGAAGATGCCGTAATGCCCGACCTCCTCGGCGAGGTAGTACTTCTTCTTCGCGTCGGGCAGGTGCGGCGCGAGAGCCAGCGCGGCGCGGGTCTGGCCGATGCCCGAGATGTCGTCGCGCTCGCCCTCGATCGCCAGCAGCGCGGTGTCGCGGATCGCGTCGGGGTCGATCGGCTTGCCGCGGTGGACGAACTCGCCCTTAGGCAGCGAGTGCTTCTGGAACACGTGCTCGATCGTCTGAAGGTAGAACTCGGCGGTCATGTCGCACACCGAGAGGTACTCGTCGTAGAACCGCTTGGTCGAATCGGCGCTTTCCTGGTCGCCGAGCGTGAGATGCTTGAACATCTCGTAGTGGCTCATCAGGTGGCTCTCGAGGTTCATCGACAGAAACCCTGCGAGCTGCAGGAAACCCGGATAGACCTGCCGCCCGCCGCCCGGATAGGCGAACGGCACGGTGGCGATCACGTTGTTGCGAAACCACGACAGCGGGCGCGCGACAGCGACGTCGTTGACCGAGGTCGGGGCCTCGCGGGTATCGACCGGGCCGCCCATCAAGGTCAGCGTCGCCGGGCGGCAGGCGTCGTTCTCGGCGCCCATCACCGCGGTCGCGGCGAACGCCGGGACCGAGGGCTGGCACACCGCCACGACGTGGGTCCTCGGGCCGATCACGTGGAGGAAATCGATCAGGTAGTCGATGTAGTCGTCGAGATCGAACCGGCCGGCGCTCGTCGGCACCATCTTGGCGTCGGCCCAGTCGGTGATCCACACCTCCTGGTTCTCGGCCAGCCGTGCCACGGTGCCGCGCAGCAGCGTGGCGTAATGCCCGCTCATCGGCGCGACGATCAGCACCTTGGGCGCGCCCTTGGGCAGCCCCTCGCGCCGGAAGCGGCGCAGCGAGCCGAACGGCTTCTCGTACACCACGGCCTCGGCGACCGCGTGCTCGGTGCCCTCGACCACGACCGGGCGGATGGCGAAGGCCGGCTTGCCGCGCTCCTCGTAGAGATGCGCGAACACGCGCAGCGCGCTGGCCATGATCGGGCCGGTCCCGAAGTAGCCCATCGGCAGCGCGGGGTTGTTGAGCAGCTCGGCGCCGATCGCGGCCCAGTTGCTCGCGCTGCTGAACAGCGACTTCTGCAGCTCGTAGGCGTCGTAGAGCACAGCGCGAATCCCGTCCGAGGTGACGGCCGCACGCAAGCGGGCGGCGCGCCGTAGAGCGTATATAGGCACGATGTTGCAGCGCGGCAAAGGGCGCAATCCCCCGCGCCCTTCTATCCGACGCGCATATCGGCTAGGGCCCGCGCGCCATGGCCCGTGCCCCCTCCCGCTCCACGCCCGTCGAGCCCGCCGACACCCTCGGCCCGCTCAAGATGATCTTTGCCGCCGCGGCGCGCTATCCGGGGAAGGTCGCGCTGGCGCTGGTCGCGCTGATGGTGACCGCCGCGGCGACGCTGGGGATTCCCTCGGCGTTCCAGCTGATCATCGACCGCGGCTTCGCGGAAGGCGTCGATCCGGCGGAGATCGGGCGCTGGTTCCGCTACTTGTTCCTGATCGTGCTGGTGCTCGCGCTCGGCACGGCGTGCCGGTTCTACTTCGTCTCGTGGCTCGGCGAGCGCGTGGTGGCCGACATCCGCCTGGCAGTGCAGCGCAACCTGCTGCGGCTCTCGCCGGGCTTCTTCGAGGAGAATTCGCCGAGCGAGATCTCCTCGCGCATGACCGCCGACACCGCGCAGATCGAGCAGGTCGTCGGCACGACGATCTCGGTCGCGCTGCGCAACGCGCTGATGGCGATCGGCGGGATCGGCTACCTGCTGTACCTCGCGCCGGCGCTGACGGCCTTGCTGCTGCTGGTGGTGCCGCTGGTGCTGGTGCCGATCGTGTGGTTCGGGCGGCGGCTGCGCACGCTGTCGCGCGACAGCCAGGACAACGTGGCCGGGGTCGGCTCGCTGGTCAGCGAAGTGCTCGGGGCGATGAAGATCGTGCAGGGCTTCAACCAGGAAGGGCGCGAGATCGGCCGCTTCGCCGGTCAGGTCGAGGCGACGTTCGACACCGCACGGCGGCGGATCATGATCCGCTCGGTGATGACCGCGATCGTGATCACGTTAATCTTCGGCGCGATCACCGCGCTGCTGTGGCGCGGCGCGGTGCAGGTGGCCGAAGGCACGCTGTCGGGCGGGACGATCGCCGCGTTCGTGCTGACCGGGGTGATGGTGGCAGGCGCGTTCGGCTCGCTGACCGAGGTCTACGGCGACCTGCTGCGCGGTGCGGGTGCGGCGAGCCGGCTCGACGAACTGCTCAACGAGAAGCCCGAGATCGCCGCACCGGCGCGGCCGCAGGCACTGCCCGAGCCGCCGCGCGGTGCGCTCGCGTTCCAGGGGGTGACCTTCCGCTATCCGACGCGACCCGACGCGCCGGCAATCCACGACTTCACCCTCACCGTCGAGCCCGGCGAGACCGTGGCCATCGTCGGCCCCTCGGGCGCAGGCAAGTCGACCATCTTCCAACTCGCCGAACGGTTCTACGACCCGCAGGTCGGTACGATCCGGCTCGACGGGGTGCCGCTGGTCGCGGCCGATCCGGCCGACGTGCGGCGGCGCATGGCGCTGGTGCCGCAGGAAGGCACGCTGTTCGCCGCGAGCGCGCGCGACAACTTGCGCTACGGCCACTGGGAGGCGAGCGAGGACGCGATCTGGGACGCGGCGCGCGCGGCCAACGCCGAGGATTTCCTGCGCGCGCTGCCCGAGGGTCTCGACACCTTTCTCGGCGAGGGCGGGGCGCGGCTCTCGGGCGGGCAGCGCCAGCGCGTGGCAATCGCGCGCGCGCTGCTGCGCGACGCGCCGATCCTGCTGCTCGACGAGGCCACCAGCGCGCTCGACGCCGAGAGCGAGCGGCTGGTGCAGCGGGCACTCGAACGGCTGATGCAGGGGCGCACCACGCTGGTGATCGCGCACCGGCTGGCGACCGTGCGCGCGGCGGACCGGATCGTGGTGATGGACCACGGGCGGATCGTCGAGGAAGGCAACCACGTCAAGCTGAGCGCGGCGGGCGGGCTCTACGCGCGGCTGGCGGCGCTGCAGTTCGACGACGCGGCGGCGGCTTGAGTTCTACTCCAGCCGGTTAACTCTACCCCGAACCCGTTCGTCCCAAGCGAAGTCGAGGGATCGGGCCGAGCGAAGCTGAGGCCCTGCGCCATGCCCCGCCTTCTCGGCTGGGCTCGAAGGCATGCCTCGACTTCGCTCGGGACGAACGGGGTTGGGGTTGGGGACTTGGCTGTGTCGCGGGTCGGGTCGCTGCCATCCTTGCGCTGACGAAGCGATCGCGGGCTACAGCGGCTTGGCGTCGGGCACGATCTCGAGGTGCCAGCAGGTGTTGGACCTGCCGGTCTCGTCGATGAACTTGGCGATGAAGCCGTCGGCCTGCAGCTTGGCGAACGCCCTGGTCAGACCGTTCAGGCTGAACGACGATCCCGCTGCAGCCTTGGTGCTGTTGACCCCGATGTCGATCACGTTGCGCTTCGCATAGCCGGCGGGGGTGGTGACGTGGTTCGACACCTGCCGGCCGCCCTCGAGCTGCTGCTCGATCTTCTTGGTCATCAGCGCGATCACCGTGGCCGCGGGCTGGGTCCGGTTGGCCTGGAACACCTTCAGCACCTCGTCGCCGGTCGCGCCGTAGAGGGCGAACTGCGCCTGGAGGTCCTTGACCGCGTTCTTGTGCATCGTCGCGGCCTGTTCGGCGGGCAGGCGCAACGTGCTGGTGATCACCGCCGCCTTCACGCCGGCCGCCACAAGCGCCTTGCGGATGACCTCGATGGCGTAAGGACAGACCAGCCGCGCCTCCGCCGCCACGCCGTTGCCGTAGGTCACCGAAGGCGCGCCCGGCACGGGAGCCGGTGCTGGAGCGACAGGCGGGGCGGCGTCCCTGAGCAGCGCGGTGATCGTGCGCCCGCCCGGATCCACCCGTCCGTCGGGCACGGCAAGCTGCATCACCTGCGCCTGGAACTGCGTGATCGCATCGATCGTCGGCTGGTCCATCGGGCCGGTGGCGAGCGGCGGCTTACCCGCCTTGGCGACGAACGCGGCGAGCAGTTGCCGCACGATACCGACGTCAGCGGGAAGATTGACCCCGCCCTTGCCGACCGACTTGGTGATTCCCGTGGTCATCGCCGCCCATCCCCTGCTGTTCGCGGAAGGAATTCGCCCGGCGAAGCTTTGCGCGATTCTGCCGGTACCGTTGCATGCGGCCCTGGGTGGCATCGTTGCATGGCATTCGCGCCAGTTCAACCGCAGCCACGGCTTGACTTCGCCGCCCGCTGCGCCATGACCCGCGCCGCATGGGATTGACCCTCACCGCCATCCTGCTCGGCATCGTCGAGGGTCTGACCGAGTTCGTCCCGGTCTCGTCCACCGGCCACCTGATCCTCGCGTCCGAGCTGTTCGGCCACGATGCCGAGCAGTGGGCGCTGTTCAACGTGATCATCCAGCTCGGCGCGATTCTCGCGGTCGTCGTGCAGTACTGGAGCACGTTCTGGAACGCCGGAATCGGGCTGTTTCGCCTCGACCCCGCCAGCTTGCGCTTCGCGCGCAACATCCTGGTCGCCTTCCTTCCCTCGGCGGTGCTCGCGGTGCTGTTCAAGGACACGATCGAAGCGCTGCTCGGCAGCGCCGATGTGGTCGGCTGGGCGCTGATTCTCGGCGGGATCGCCATTCTCGGAATCGAGAAAGTCGCCAAACCGGGCGAATACGTGCCGGTGTCGGACATTCCGCTAAGCAAGGCGATCGGCGTCGGCATCGCACAATGCGTGTCGATGATTCCCGGCGTCAGCCGCTCGGGGGCGACGATCATGGGCGCGCTGGCGATGGGCATCGACCGCAAGACCGCGGCCGAGTTCTCGTTCTTCCTCGCCGTGCCGACGATGGTCGGCGCCTCGGTGTTCACGCTGTTCAACCACGGCGACGAGTTGATGGCGGGCTCGACCGCAGTCGGCTGGAGCGAGATCGCTGTCGGCTTCGTCGTCTCGTTCGTGGTCGCGCTGGCGGTGATCCGCGGCTTCGTGGCCTACGTCAGCCGGCACGGTTTCGCACCGTTCGCGTGGTACCGGATCGTGGTCGGCGTGGCCGCGGTCGCGTGGCTGACGCTGCGCTGACGCGCTGCCTCGCACGCTCGACTCGTCGCATCCTCAGGAACCAAGCGAACGCAGCTGAATTCTTGCGCTAATTGAAGCGCGAAAGGCTGCCCGCGTGGGACTTGTCTTCTTGATCGTGATCGGCGCCATCCTCGGATGGCTCGCGGCGATCATCGCGCGCACCGAATCCGTGCAAGGGTTGCTGCTCAACCTGGGTGGCGGCATCGGCGGCGCGCTCATTGCCGGACTGGTCGTGCACCCGCTGCTTGGCGGAGGCGACTTGCTGGCCGGGAACTACAGCGTCGACGGCCTGCTGACCGCGCTGGCCGGAGCGATCGTGCTGCTACTGGCGGTCAATCTGCTGCGCGACGAGGAGTTGCGCTGACGCCGTCCGTCTATTCGTGTTTTGCAACAGGGGTCGGGCCGCACGGCGGGCCGCCTCCACCAACCAAGGGGTGATGACGATGAAGAAACTGATAGCGATTGCTTCGGCCGCTGCACTCGGCCTCGGTCTCGCGGCGTGCGATAGCTCGGCCGAGAACGCAGCCGAGGAAAGCGCCGAGGCCACCGAGGCGGCGGTCGACGAACAGGCCGACGCGATGGAAGCGGCTGCGCAGGGCACGGCGACCGAAGAGGCAGTGGAAGACCAGGCCGACGCGGCGCGCGACCAGGCCGACAACGCGGCCGATGCCGCCGAGGACGCGGCCGACCAGATGGACAGCGGCACGCCCGAGTAAGCAGCCCGGCTGTGAAGAACCGGCCGCGGGAGCGATCCCCGGCCGGTTTTTCGTTGCCCTCAGACCGGAGCGGCGTCCGATCCGCGGCCGCCGCGCAAGTGGTATTCCTGCGTGCCGCGGTGAAGCACGTCGTCGACGTCTATCACCGCCGAATTGGCGTAAGTGAATCCTGCGCCCAAGCTGCGGTAGAGCCGGTCGAAGTCGCGCTCGACGGTCTGGTGGTAGAGGTCGGCGAAGCTCTCGATCGCGAAGTAGGTCGGCTGCAGGTCGTCGATCACGTAGTCGGTGCGCATCACGCGGTCGACGTTGAGCATGATCCGGTTCGGCGACTGCGCCTCGAGCGCGAACACCGCCTCGCGCGGGCCCGAGAGAATGCCGGCGCCGTAGATGCGCAGCTGGCCCGCTTCCTCGATCAGCCCGAACTCGACCGTGTACCAGTACAGCGCGCCGAGCGCCTTGAGCCGGTTGTAGCGCATCGCCTTCCAGCCGGCCTTGCCGTACTCCTGCATGTAGTCGGCGAACACCGGATCTGTCAGCAGCGGGACGTGGCCGAACACGTCGTGGAACACGTCGGGTTCCTGGATGTAGTCGAAGGTCTCGCGGTTGCGGATGAAGTTGCCTGCCGGGAAGCGGCGGTTGGCCAGGTGCCAGAAGAACACGTGGTCGGGGATCAGCATCGGCACCGGCACCACGCTCCAGCCGGTGAGCCGGCCGAGCTGCTCCGACAGGCGGCCGAACTCGGGGACCCCGCTGCGGTCGAGATGCAGCTTCTGCAGCCCGGCGAAGAACGCCCCGCAGGCGCGGCCGGGGAGGATCTCCATCTGCCGTTCGAATAGCGCGTTCCAGATCGCGTCGTCGTCGGACGAGTAGTCGCGCTGGCGCGGCTCGAGCCAGTCGGCGCCGATGTGGGCCGGGCGCTGCAGCGGCGCGGTGAACACGCCGTCGGGGACGACGGGCAGCGCGGCGAAGTCGCTGGGGAGATCGGCGATCGTAGCCATGGTTGCAGATGCAACGTCTATCACGCGCGAACGGTGCCGACAAACGAGAGCGGGACTTGCCCTACTCCTCGCCGGCGGGCGCAGTCTGCTCCGTTTCGGATGCTTTGGCCGAGGCAGTCGCGGCGGGCACCGCATCCTCCGGCAGGCGCTGCGAGT
>DATDLP010000036.1:0-2771 GCA_036519255.1 Croceibacterium sp. | reverse complement strand
CGTCGTGCGGCTGTTCGGTACGAAGGCGAAGCTCTACATCGCCGTCATCGAGCGCGCGTACGAACGGGTGGTCAGCGCGTTCCGCGAGGCGCTGCCGGGTTCCGATGACGAGCGATTGGCCCGCATGGGCGCCGCCTACGCGGGCCTCCTCGCCGAGCGCGGCATGCTGCCGGTCATCGCCAACTCGACCGCGCTCGGCGGTGACCCCGAGATCGGTCCGGTCGCGCGCGCCGGGTTCAACTCGATCTGGCGGTTCGTGCGTGACGAGGCGAGATTCACCGAAGACGAAACCCGCAACTTCATGGCCAACGGCATGCTCATCAACGCCATCGTCGGCCTGCGCCTCGTCGGCGCCTATGGCACCGATCCGTCGATCACCGAAGTGCTCGATTCGTGCCTTCCGGATGCCGCGGCGAAGTTGCGCGATCTGATGCCGGCGGCAGGCGAAGCCTGGTGATGGGGGTGTCGGCGGTCACCGTGGCGCCCCGGCATCCGCAAGCAGTCTGCCCAGGTTCTCGACGCCAGGGCCGGCCGTCGCCCGAAATCTCGCCAGGGCGGCCCGCACCAGCGGCTCGTCGCCGCGCCTGCGCAGATCACGCGACACGTTGAGGCGTGCCGCCTCGAGCCACCGCGCGAGATCGGGCTCCTTCGACCACGCCCGGTCGGCTGCCATCTCGATCAGCAGCCCGCGCGCCCAATCGAGCGGCACGTCTGGCAGGCGATTGGGTGGACACAGCCGGTTCTTCTCGTGGATGTCGCGGCCCGACGCCTCGACGTAGCCGACGAGCGCCGCGTTGAACGGGATCAGCCCGGTTCGGATGGGCTGCAGCGTGATGCGTCCCTCGGCGAAGATCGGGACGGCGGGCGCGGGATTCAGGCCCGGCGCCGCGCAGTGCACGTACACGTCGCCGGGGCCGGCCGGCACGCTGCCCTCGTCGAGCTCGATCGCATCGTGGGTGATGCGCCGCACGTGCCCGAGCCGCACGACATCCTCGATGCGCCTGAGCAGTTCGAGCTCGGCGGTGCTCATGGTGGGCGCCTTGTACATCGTCGGCGCCACCTGCTCGTCGACGCGGAACAGCAGGCCGGCGGCCTCGAGCCGGTCGAACAGGTCGTCGAGCGAAATGGCGGATGCCGCGGCTTCGAGCTGTGACGCGATGCCCTCGATCAGGTTGCCGACGAGTTCGCCGCCCTGCGCGTGGAATCGGTTGCGCAGCCACGGCTCCCGTGGCTTGACCCAGCGGATCGTGTCGGGGTCGACGCCCTGCAGCAGCAGCCAGAGGCACGCGTCGATGGCCGTCTTGCCCGCCCCGATGACGACGATGCGTCCGGAGGGCTCAACGATATTCACGAGGTCGCCGACTGGAATGCATCGCACGCCGGATGCCACGGCGAACGGCGGCGCAGAGGTCGCTGGGATGGCCGGCTCGAGGTAGGCGGCATCGACCACCGCGGTGCGTGCATGCACCTCGTAGTCCTCACCCGAGAGGCGGGAGACGAGACGCCCGTCGGCGACGACATCGCACATCGGGAAGTAGCGCACGGCACCGGAGGGCAGCAGGCGGCGGCGCATGACGCGGTCGTAGTAGCCGCAGATCTCGGTCGGACCCGCCTGCTCGTACATGCCCGCGTTCAGACCGTCGGCGTCGATCTCATCGCCGCCGAGGGCGAGCGAGTTCACCCCGTAGTACGCCGACGGCTGGTGCAGCCGCACGAACGGGTATGCGTCGTTCCAGTGGCCACCCGGCGCGTGACGGCGGTCCACGATGATGACGTCGAGGTCGGTGCCCGACGATTGCGCCTCGGTGACCAGCGCGTCTGTGAACGCCATGCCGGCGGCACCGGCGCCGACCACGACGTAGTCCGCTTCCAGCCTGTGCGTGACCATGCCGCTCTCCCTGCCGCTCCCACGATGCCACGCGGGGTCCGGCAGTGTCCACGGTCCGGATGCGCCGGGTTCACGCCCAGCGGCGCACCGCCCAGCGTTCGAAGAGCCCGATGATCGCGTCGGTGAGCTTGCCGAGCACCGCCAGCAGGATGATCGCGAGGAAGATCCGATCGATGCGTCCGTTGTTGCCCGAGTCGACGAGCAGGAATCCGAGGCCCATCGAACTCGCGATCAACTCGGCGGCGACGAGGAACAGCCACGCCTGGGCGAGCGCGAGCCGCAGCCCAGACAGTACGGATGGCACCACGGCAGGCAACTGCACGGTGGTGAACAGCTGCACGCCGTGCAGCCCGAACGCCCGGGCGGCCTCGAGCAGTTGCCGGTCGACGTGCCGCAGCGCCGCCGCGACGATCGTGTACACCGGGAAGAACGCGCCGATCGCGATGAGGATGATCTTCGATTCCTCGCCGATCTTGAACCACAGGATGAGCAGCGGCACCCACGCGAGCGAGGGGACCGCGCGGATCGCCCCGAGCGTCGGCGCGAGCAGGATGTCGCCGAGCCGGCTGAGCCCGACCACCGCGCCGAGCAGCACCCCGATCGCCGCGCCGAACGCGAAGCCGATGAGCACCCGCTGGGTCGAGATCGCCACGTACTGCGTCAGCAGACCGCGCTGTGCCAGGTCGATCGCGGCGAGCCATACCATCTCGGGCGAGGGCAGTTGCGACACCGGCACGAGTCCGCTCGTCGACACGACCTGCCAGAGCACGAGCAGCACGATCGGGATGACCGCTCCGCCGACGATCACGAACCAGCGCCGCCTGGTCAGCGGTGCGGAGGCCGCGCCGCCGCCACTTCCATCCTGAGCCGGTCGACCGGGTGG